>JBDGVS010000097.1:0-9299 GCA_039585535.1 Gemmatimonadota bacterium
TCCTGCTTCCTCGCGCATGCATTCAGCGCCGTCGCCGAGTCCGCCTCCCGGTCACGTGGCACGGGTCGCAGCGGCGAAATCCGCATGATGCACACGGGGCAACTGGTGATCGACAACACGGCGCTCCGGGTGGACGACTCGGGCAGCATCGAGGCCCGCTTCACCGTAGGCCTCCCCGCCAACGGCCGTCGAATCGCAGGTGCACAGGCTCGAGCCCTGTTGCTCGAGGACGTCCCGCATGTCGTACGTCGGGCACTGCGTGCGGCCGAGCACGACCCCACTGATATCGAACGTTATGCCGCCGGCGCCGAAGACGCGGCAGCGCTGCGACGGGCCCTCTCCTCCCTCGGCCTCATCGCCTTCGTGGCGGACGGAGCACGACTCCCCCGAAGCAGCGGCATCGACGACCGCCCACTCCCCGGCTCGGTTGTCATTCCCTTCCGGTCTCCTCCTTCCATGAGTGCCACAATTTCGGTGCCCAACGCCGGCGCCATCTCCGGCATGGGAATTCCCGAAGGAGTGACCCTCATCGTCGGAGGTGGCTTCCACGGGAAGTCGACTCTGCTCCGCGCCCTTCAGGACGGAGTCTACGACCACCGCCCCGGCGACGGGCGTGAACTCGTCGTGACCTGTGACGACGCCGTGAAGATTCGCGCCGAGGATGGACGCTCGGTGGCGGGTGTGGACATCTCGGGGTTCATCGATGGCCTGCCGCTCGGCCGGGACACCACACGCTTTCATACTCCCAACGCGTCTGGCTCGACGAGCCAGGCCGCGGCCATCGTGGAAGCTCTGGAGGCGGGTTCGCACACCCTCCTCATCGACGAAGACACGTCGGCCACGAACTTCATGATCCGCGATCGTCGTATGCAGGCGCTGGTGCCGGCCGACGGCGAGCCCATCACGCCGTTCGTCGATCGAGCCCGCGAACTCTTCGAGGAGCACGGAGTGAGCACGGTGCTCGTGGTGGGAGGAAGCGGAGACTACCTCGACGTCGCAGATGTCGTGATCCGAATGGCCGACTATCAGGCGAGCGACGTCACGGATGCGGCCCGCGCGGTCGCCTCAGAAGTCGCTACCGGTCGGACAACCGAGGCCGTCCGGCCGTTCGCCATCCCCGGGGCTCGCCCATTGGATCTCACCTCCATCGATCCGGCCAGGGCTCGAAGATCCCGGCACGTGAAGGTGCCCGACGATCGGACCATCCTCTTCGGTCGTGAAACGATCGACGTGACGGCCGTCGAACAGCTGGTTCTGCGAGGTCAGCTCCGTGCGATCGGCGAGGCGCTGGCATGGATCGCGTCCGACCGTCCCGACGACTGTGATTCCATCGTGATCCAGGTACGTCGGTATGAAATCTCGGCCGCGCTGAACCGGCTACGCTCGTTCTGTGTAGAGTAGCGACTAGACTATGAGCGGACCCACGGGCATTACCGCGCCCGATCTGCCAGGAGACCTGATGCGCCTGCGACGCCCCCAGCCCCAACGCCCCACGCGCGCGACTTCGCTCGCGGGCACCCTCTTGCTCGCCGTAGCACTTGTCGGGACACCGCTGGCAGCCCAGGAGTCGGGCAGCGCCCTGCAGGCTATGACCTCGGTCGAGGGCATCACCGAGTACCAGCTCGACAACGGGCTCCGCGTGCTCCTCTTCCCGGATCCGTCCAAGCCGCAGATCACCGTCAACATCACCTACCTCGTCGGGTCCAGGCACGAAGCGTATGGCGAGACCGGTATGGCTCACCTTCTGGAGCACCTGCTCTTCCAGGGGACACCTGATCATCCGGACATCCCCCAGGAGCTGAGTGAGCGCGGAGCGCAGCCCAACGGTACGACGTACTACGACCGCACCAACTACTACGAAATCTTCCCGGCCTCCGACGACAATCTGGAGTGGGCTCTGGGACTCGAGGCGGACCGGATGGTGAATTCGTTCGTCTCCGGTGACGACCTCGCCTCTGAGATGACCGTCGTGCGCAACGAGATGGAGTCCGGGGAAAACGACCCCTTCGGCATCCTGATGGAGCGCGTCCTGTCGACGCAGTACCTGTGGCACAACTACGGGAAGTCGACGATCGGAGCACGCTCGGACATCGAGAACATGCCGATCGAGCGACTCCAAGGCTTCTACCGGAAGTACTACCAGCCGGACAACGCCATGCTCGTCGTGGCTGGAAACTTCGACGAAGCTCTTGCCCTCGATCTCATCGTGGAGAAGTTCGCCTCGATCCCGCGCCCTGACCGGCAGACTGACAACATTCTCTGGCCGACGTACACCGCGGAGCCCACTCAGGACGGCGAGCGCTCCGTGACGCTGCGGCGGGTAGGAGAGACGCCGGTCGCGATCTCGTCGTACCACGTTCCCGCGGGGGGGCACGAGGACTTCGCTCCGATCGCCGTACTCAGCTTCGTGCTGGGCGACACACCGTCCGGCCGACTGTATTCGTCACTCGTCGAGAGCGGGATCGCGACGCAGGCCGGAACCGGTGCACTCCAGCTCAACGAGCCTGGCCCTCTCCTGGTGTTCGCCTCCCTGGGGGCCGATGGGGACCTCGAGGCCGCGATTGAGACGATGAACGAGACCGTCGTCGGTGTTCGCGAGAACCCGGTGACCGGCGATGAAGTCGAACGCGCCCGCGCATCTATCCTCAATGGGATCAATCGCTCCTTCAATTCATCCGCCAGCATCGCACTTCAACTCTCGGAGTGGGCGGCTCGCGGTGACTGGCGTCTTTTCTTCCTGCACCGCGACCGGATCGAGGCGGTAACGGCGGACGATGTGAACCGGGTCGCGCAGGCGTACCTGAAGCCGGACAACCGTACGGTCGGTCGCTTCGTCCCGACCGACGCCCCGGACCGGGCAGAGATCCCCGCAAAGCCGGACGTCGCCGCGATGGTCGCCGGATACGCCGGTCGGGAAGCCGTCGCGCAGGGCGAGGCCTTCGACCCGTCGCCCGCGAACATCGACAGCAGGACGATGACGTACGAGCTGCCGAACGGAATGGAGGTCGCCTTCGTTCCGAAGAAGACGCGCGGCGAGGTCGCGATCGTCCGAATGCGTCTCTACTTCGGAGACGAGGAGTCGCTGATGGGACGCGGCACCGCCGGCGGGATGGCCGGCTCGATGCTCATGCGCGGCACGGAGCTCCGCACTCGGCAGGAGATCCAGGACGAGCTCGACCGTCTCGAGGCATCGGGCGGGATCAGCGGCGGGCCAACCGTGGCCACCGGCCAGTTCCAGACCGTTCGAGCGAATGTATCGGAGGTCATCCGATTGATGGCCGAAATCGCCCGGCGGCCGGCATTCCCGGAGTCGGAGTTCAACATCATCAAGGAGCAGCGCGTCGCATCGCTCCAGGAATCGTCGACCGACCCCCAGTCGCTCTCTCAGCTCGAGCTCGCCCGGATCATGGAGCCACGCCCCGTCGGCCACCCCAACTACTCGGAGACCTTCGACGAGGCCATCGCATCGCTTCAGGCGGCCACTCTCGACGAGGCGCGCTCGTTCTACGAGGACTTCTGGGGACCCCAGAACGGCTCGATCGTGATCGTCGGTGACTTCGACGAAACAGAGGCCCGAGCGGTGATCGAAGAGTCCTTCGCGGATTGGGAGAGCCCGCACCCCTTCGAGCGGGTCGCCACTCCCTTCATGGACATCGAAGCGCAGGATGTGGAGATCGAAACGCCCGACAAGGCCAACGCCATGCTGTGGGCTCAGCAGAACTTCGAGCTGCGCGACACGGACCCGGATTACGCCGCCCTCATGATGGCGAGCGAGATCATCGGTGGAGGCATCCTGAATTCGCGACTGTCGAAGCGCATTCGTGATCAGGACGGGCTCAGCTACACCGTCCAGGCCATCATCGGCGGGCATCCCGTCGACCCGGTGGGACGCTTTCTGGCCGTAGCGATCTTCGCTCCGGAAAACGCCGACAAGGTCGAGGCCGCGCTGTTCGAGGAGCTGCAGAAGGTGCTCGATGACGGCTTCACGGCCGAAGAGCTCGAGGGTGCTCGTCAGGGCTGGCTGGAAGGCCGTCAGCTCAGCCGAGCACAGGACCCGAGTCTGGCAGGAGCCGTCGCTCAGAACCTCTACTTCGACCGAACCTTCGACTTCGACCAGGAGCTCGAGGATCGCGTGCGCTCACTGACCCTCCAGGAAGTGAATCAGGCGATTCGGGATCGGCTGGATCTGTCCAAACTGACGATCGTGAAGGCGGGCGATCTGGCGAACAAGCGAACGACGATCGGGTGACGCCAGCGACGTCTGGCGGGATCCTCTCAGCACTCCCCTCGAGCATCGGGCGCATCGCGCCCACGAACCCCGGCCTCGCTCACGCGTCCACCGGCCACTCGGCCGGTGCACTGGTCGAGGGTGCCCGCGTCCAGGCACTCGTTCCGCCAGGTCGGTCATCAGCGAGCGTCCGCTTCGACAGACAGTTCGTGATACGCGAGGTGCGCTCGGACTTCGGATCGGTTGCAAATGCGCTGAGCAGCCCGGGGCTGCTACGGCGAGAGTGGGTCGGTCCTTCTGGGATCATCGTCGAGAGTCTTCTTGCCGCACCCACACTGCCCCTTCTCTGGGTGCAGTGGCACGCAGCCGGCACAGTGGATCCGTCCACGATCGTGCTGGAGCTCGACCCTGCCGCGCTCGGCGATGGAGACCCGGTCGCGGAGCACACGGAAAGCGCAGTCGTCCTCCGGAGTCACCTGCGCGGACGATCCATCGCGGCGTACTCGGTCGGAGGAGGGCGACTGACCTTCGAAGCAGGCCGTCGCCCCATGCTTCACCTCACCCCGGGACCGATGCCCGAGGCCGGGATCACACTGGTACTGGCGTTCGGCTCCGATGCCGAGCTGAGAGGGGCGCTCGCCGCGTCTGCGCACGCTTCGGCGCACGGCGTGCGAGCCGCCGCCGGTACGGTGATCGACGGAGTCGTCCTCCGAACGGGGGTCGACGAGATCGACGACGGGCTACAGTGGGCACGCACGCGCCTCGCAGGAATGGCCACCGGGCTCTCGCCCAAGACATCGTCGCGTTGGGCGCTGAGCCTCGGACTCGGCGCGCTCGGAGTGGGCGACGGCGAAAGTGCTCGTCTGGCGCTGCGAGCACTCACCCCGGGTTCGGCCGAACACGCCCTTCTTGCCGGACGTCTCGCCGCCGTTCTGGGCGACGCTGGCGATGCATCGAGGTGTGCGACCATCTTCCTCGCAAGCGACGACGCAGGCAGATCCGAACACCGGGCCCTGGCCGCCCGGGTGCTTGCCGACGGACTCCGTTACGCTGCGCCAGAGTCGCAAATTGCAGAGCTCCGCGCGTATGCCACCTCCGCGCACCAGGACGACTCGCGGAAGCCACCGAGACCGCCATCGACCGGGCGGTCGCTGCCAATGGCCGGGGGTAAGGGTGGATCTACGCCGTCCCTGGCCTACGCTCAGTGGCTCCAGGATCTCCTGTCCGGAGATCCGCAGCCTGCACCATCGAAGTCTGGAGACGTCGGATCGGAGCTGCGCACCGCGACTGGACTCTTCCGTTCGGACCCGGATCGCGCGTGGGCCCTGTGGCGTGACGTCCTCTCAAGGGGCCTGGAGCACGGACCTGCGGGGATCGGGACTTGGGATTCGTCGGCCGGGAGTGAGATTCCGGACGAGCCTGCCGTGACGGCGGAACTCCTCCTGGCGCTGACGCAGGGCCTCCTGGGGCTCGCCCCCGACGCACCGGTCGGGCGAATCCGTATCGCTCCCAGAATCCCGACACACCTCACGCGCTTCGCGGTCAGCGGCATCCCGATCGGGGAAGCCCGGCTTCGACTGGACTACGAACGGAAGGGCCCCGTCTGTCGGTACACGGTGACCCCCGAGGTCGCGCCCGTCCCACCCTTGCTCGTCTTCGAGCCGTCGGTGAAGGGGGAGGTCGCATCGGCCCGGGTAGACGGAGATTCCGCCGACCTCCAGCTTCGCTTCGATGGGTCCAGAACCGTCGTACCGGTCCAACTACCCCTGGACGGCCCACGGATGCTCGAAGTGCTGCTTGCGGAGGACTGAGCGGACTTCACAGACCGCCGCACATGCACACAAGACAAAGGGCCAGGGCGCAGCGCGCCCCGGCCCTTCAAACAGCTAGCCCCGACTTCGGTCAGTCTTCTTCGACGACGATGTAGCCTTTCTCGGTCAGGAGCGCTCGCAGGCGTCCTTCCCGTTCCGGGAGGACGGTTTTCGCAATCTCGCGAGCAAAATCGACCCGATCGGTCTCCGTGACATCGTCGAGAATCGAGATCGGAGCGCCATAGCGAAGAAGGATTCGCTTGGCGTCGACAGCAACGGAATCATTCACGGCGTATCGGCACTCGACTGTCAGGGGGTCTTGCAGTGTGGCCAAGGATAACCGAGACCCATACGACGGTTCCAGACCCGAGCCCTGCCGGCGGCCACGAAAACGCCCGTTCCGACTAATGGATCAGGTCGGGCCCCTCGCCCTCGTCACCAAACGATACCGTGCCCGGATTCGGCAGCACGATGGGTCCGCTGAGCTGGAAGCGGGGCACGTCTACCTTGAACGTCTCACCGCCCGGACGCGCGAAGGTGTAGTGGCCCTCCATGTACCCGAGGGGCGACCTCAATACGCAGTAACTCCGGTACTCGTGGGACTCTCCCGGGGCCAGGATCGGCTGCTCGCCAACGACTCCTTCCCCGTCGACCATGGAGTCTTCCCCGACGGCGTCGTGGATGTGCCAATGTCGGAAGAGGAGCTGCGCGGTGTCCTGACTCTCGTTCGCCACGTTGATGGTATACGAGAATACGAAGGTCCCGTCCGACGGATCGGAGTCGGCTAGCGAGAAGCTGGGGCGGACCAACACCCGAATCCCCTCTGTGGCTTTCTCGTAGCGCATGAGCATTGTCATTCAGGTGAAGGCGACATCCTGACACACGGTTCTACACGAGCCGACCCGGAAAGTGCACACCCAGACCGATACCCGGCCCCGCTCGCTGGCCTCTCCCGCCTGACCACGGCGAGGGGTTCAGCTACGGTCGATGACCACCGTGTGTCTCCGACCCAGCGAAAACACGAGCGAACCACCCAGCAATTCAATGACCGCGTTCGACAGATCGTCTGTCTCGACCAGGACCGAGACAGCAACGAGCTGGTTCGTTCCGGGCTCCCCCGCGATCACGACCGGAGAGAGGAAGTCGAAGTCCAGCTCGTATCCGTTCCCCTGGAAGGAAAATCCTTCCGGGAGGTATCCCGGACCCGAAGTCAGTTCGGCCGGAACGACGCCGGGGCCTGTCTCTCCGGGCCACATGAATGCATCGCCATTGAAGCTTACGGTGGCGACTCGAACCACTTCGAGATCGGCCGCTACTTCAGTCGCCCGAGCCCGCCACGTCATGCTGCGCATGTTCGGGATCGCCAGCCCGGCAAGGATCCCGACGATGGAGACCGCCATCAGGAGCTCAATCAGGGAGAAACCACCACGACGAGAATCGCGGAGAGGGGCACCGGACGGCGATCGCGGCTTCATATCCCTCATCCTCCCATCTCGATGTTGCCCTGAAAGACCAGCGGATCATCGACGTCAGAGTCGAAGGTCAGATCTCGACCGTCGACGACGACTGAAATGACGTACGCAGAGTCACCCCTCACCGTGTAATTCACAGCCAGACCGACGGACTCGATCGGGCTGCCTGCCTCGGCGAGCGTCTCCGGTAGACGGCCGTTCTCGCTCAGAAAATTCTCGACCGGCTGAATCCCGTACAACATGATCATGCCTCGGGCACTCTGATTTACCTCGACGGCCTCTCGCGTGTCCTCGACCGGATTCATCACCAGGAAGTCCGGCTGGGCGATCAGGAAGTAAAGGGCCAGCACACCAAGATTGGCCGTAAGTGGAAGCATCCACTTCGGCGGGGCCTTGGGGCCCGACCTCGTCTTGGCAGCCTGTTCACGCTCGGCGGCGTGCTGAAGCACCTCCGCCACCACGTCCGCGGCTTCCTGCCCGGGCGCGGTGTTCTTCGCGTGAAATGGCTTTACCTGATCCGAGTCGCTCATCGCATCGAGTCAACGGTTCACCGCGCGGCGGGACTCGCGGCGGGCCCCCTGAGGGTCTGAAGAGTAGATCATAATGGTGGCGTACCGTCCGCCGATAGGGGCCGGGAGAGGGCAACAGCACCGTCGACGGAGGGCGCGTGCCTGGGTACCTTCGGGCATGTCGTCCAGCAAGCTGTCACGCTCCGTCGAGGACTACCTCAAAGCGATCTACGGGATCGCTACCGAGGGCGACCCCGCATCCACCTCGGCGATCGCCGAGTCGCTGGACGTGCAACCCGCGTCCGTCACCGGAATGGTCAAGCGGATGGCCGAGTCGGGCCTTCTGGAGCACGTGCCGTACAAGGGGGTCCGGCTCACCGCAGCAGGGACACGCGAGGCACTCAAGGTCCTCCGGCGACACCGGATCCTCGAGACGTACCTGTGCGCCCGACTCGGGTACACGTGGGACGATGTCCACGACGAGGCGGAGCGACTCGAGCACGCGGCGTCGGATCAACTCATCGAGCAGATGGCTCGGGCGCTCGGCTTTCCGAGCCATGACCCTCATGGGGCGCCGATCCCAACGGCCGGCGGCGACATCGAGACGGTGGAATACGCCACCCTGGCCGACGCGGAGCCCGGCGACCGACTGCTGATACATGCGGTTCGTGACGAAAGTCCCGACGAGCTCCGGTCCATGGCCGAGAACGGTCTGATCCCTGGTGCCCGAATGGTGGTGGGGGATAGATCCTCGCTGGACGGCTCCATCGAGATCGACGTCACGAACGACGACCTCAGCACCCGGGCAGTGTCTTCCACGATCGCCCGACACGTCTTCGTGGTCCCAGACCCGGTGCTCCCAGACCCGATCTGAGTCCGGACGGTCTATCAGGGCAGATCGATCACACCCGGACAGGCAGGAACACCATCGATCGAGTCTGCGGACGAGAACAGCTGGAAGGTTCGTCCAATCGTTGAACCGAATACTCCCGTCCCTGCTCCGCTCAGGCTCGGCACGCGGACCTGCCCGGACGGATTGAAGTTCCCGCCCCGGGCCCAGTTCAGGAAATTGCGGTCGATCGCCGTGATCGAGATCTCGGCACTCACGCCATCGGGAAGTCCCTCCTGGAGTCGTAGCGCGAGGTCCTGATCCAGCTCCGTGCGATTGAAGATCCCGAACTCGGAAGGAAAGGTGATGGTGGTGTCTGAGTCCGAGATCGACAGGCCGAGCAGATAGAGGGGATCGTCCTCTACCTCAATGTTCTCGGGGGCAAGCGCA
>JBDGVS010000098.1:0-8019 GCA_039585535.1 Gemmatimonadota bacterium
ATCTGCACGGCTTCGTCCGAGTCCAGTCGGCACTGCTGGACCCGCGAGTCGACGACGAGGCCGGCGATCTCCACCGCCCGCGCCCCTACCAGAAGTCGCTCGAAATGTGGGTTGGTGGACAGAACGTCGAACGAGGCCGACGTCATCGGCTCGAGTCCGATTCGCTCGGCGCGAAGCGAGTACCGTCCGAAACGGTCCAGTCCGAAGTAGAAGCGTCCCGCCTCGTCACTCAGCGTGGCTCGGACCCGCTCACCATTGAGATCGAGGAGTGACACCAGCACCCCGGAGAGCGGCGCCGACGTCGTCGAGTCGAGGACGGCCCCGGTGACCGTCTGTCCCTGAAGCCCGGATGGCGCGGTGAACAGTAGTGCTCCACAGGCCACCAGAAGACGCAGGCGCCACCCACGCACCGCCTCGCTTGGACCCCGGCTTCGTGGTGTCGTTCTCATCATCCTCCCTGCGCGGCTTCGCGCGCAAGTTGCCACGGTAGCACGTCTCGCGGCCAGTCCGGGGCGCATGCTATCCTGTCAGCCTAGCCAGAGTGACCCCTCGAACGCACGACGACTCCGATGGACAGACGCGACTTCGTACGCACCACCGCCGCCGGGATGGCCGCCGCCGCGAGCCCCGCTTCACTGGCCGCTCATAACGAAGCGGCACCTGCGGCCGTAGCGGATGCGCCCGCGATTCACCTCCGCCGCGCCCGCCCCCTCTGTGTCTCCGACGTAAGTAGCATCCGCTATCGCAATGGGGGTCCGGAAAGCGCCATCGAACGGGCCTTCCGTGGTATCACCGAGGGCGAAGACGTCCTCGACGCGATCGTCGCGGGAGTGAACATCCCGGAGCTCGACCCGGCGGAGCGCGGCATCGGATACGGAGGGCTTCCCAACGCCGACGGTGTCGTCCAGCTCGACTCGTGCCTGATGCACGGTCCGCGCCGCTGGGCCGGAGGCGTTGCAGGTATCGAAGGGATCAGGACCCCGTCTCTCGTGGCAAAGGCCGTCGCCGAACTGACGGATCACCATCTCGTGGTCGGAAAGGGGGCGCAGGACTTCGCTCGCTCGCTCGGCTTCGAAGTCGAAGACGACCTCAACACGCCGACATCTCGCGAGCTCTGGCTCGAATGGCGCCGCCGGGTCGATCCGAGCCACTGGCTCGATCCAGAAGAGCGTATCAACGGCCAGTCGAGGATGGGTGAGGACACGGACCCGGACACGATCAGGCGGCGCGGCGGCAATGCACCCGGCGGCATCCCCAGCCGGGACCTCGAGCACGAGGCACGGCTGCAACGGTTCCAGCAAGCCGGCCTCGCCGCGGGACTCTCCATGGTCGACGACGGGCTTATCGACGCGGACTCCTTCTGGGGGACCACCAGCCTCGAAGCGATCTCCGCCGATGGCGACATCTGCGGAGTGACGACCACCAGCGGTCTTTCGTGGAAGATCCCTGGACGCGCGGGTGACTCCCCGATCCTCGGAGCTGGACAGTACGTCGACAACGGGGTCGGCGCGGCCGGTTCCACCGGTCGGGGCGAGGCGAACCTCTACAACTGCGCGACCTTCCTGATCGTCGAGAACATGCGTCAGGGAATGTCTCCGAAAGACGCAGGCATGGCGGCACTCACAAGGATCAAGGACAACACGGTGGAGTCACGCCTCCTCAACGAACGCGGGCTCCCGTCGTTCGACGTGCGCTTCTTCATCCTGAACAAAGCAGGCGAGTACGCCGGGGTCGCGATGTACGGCTCCGGAGAGTCCATGTTCGCAGTGTGCGACGAAAACGGAGCGCGCGAAGAGGCGCTGGAAGGGCTACTCGACGGCTCTCCTCGCGGATGAGCTGGCGTGGCTGACGCCGCTCAGCTACTCCAGTCGACCCCTGCCAGAAGACCAGCCGTCAGCTCGGCAGTATCGGACCCGATCGGACACATGACCGTGCTCGTGCCGACCTTGGCCGCCCGCACCGGCTGAGGCAATGCCCATGCGGCCGCCAGGACACCCACCAGGCCGAAGGCGACCAGTGCGCTCTGCGCCCGCGTGGATCGAGCAGGTGCCGACGTCATGCGATCGATCCGCTCTTCGAGAAAGGGCCGCCCAAGGGAGAAGCCCACGCCGTACGCCAGCCGACTCTGTCGAGCGCCGACCGACAGGAGTAGCTCTGCGTAGCCGCGAAGATCGGGATTCCGTTCGCCGAGCACCCGGCGATCACAGTCGACTTCAATCGCCAGGCGCGTCCGCGTCGCGATAAGCCAGATCGCTGGATTCCAGGGGAACGCGGCAACCATGAGCGCGCTCAGAAGCAGGAGCCCCGGATCCCCCGCCCGAACGTGCTCCTGTTCGTGACGCAGCATCATTGAACGCTGCACAGCGTCGAGGGTCAGCGCCCACTGTGGCACGACGATTCGCCGACGCCAGACACCGACCACGGCCGGACCCACGTTGCGCGAGACCAGGACCGACACGCCGTCCACCTCTGCTCCCTCCCAGCGACGCGCGCGGATCGCAGTCGTCACGAGGCCGCCGCCGAGTGCAAAACCGAGAAGAGTCGAAAGAATCATCCAGCCCGCAACGAACGCACCATCGAGCCAGGCCAGCGCGTCGACACCGACCATGAGAAGCCCAGCAGACGGTGACGCGACAACGAGGGCGTTCCCCACCTCAACCGCCGCTGCAGAATCCTTGAGCAGCATCCCCACGATCGGAAAGAGCACCGCGGCG
This sequence comes from Gemmatimonadota bacterium, assembly GCA_039585535.1. Classification (GTDB taxonomy): domain Bacteria; phylum Gemmatimonadota; class Gemmatimonadetes; order Longimicrobiales; family Gaopeijiaceae; genus UBA2589. The sequence continues at coordinate 2,715 of JBDGVS010000098.1, forward strand.
CACAGCGCCGTGCCCCAGACTCTGCGGGTAGGTCCGCCCACCGAGCGCACGAGACTCTCTATCGGCGTCGCGGCAACGACCACGAGCACCCCAAGCACGATCGAGTACAACATCCACGCAGCAATCACGCCCCCTCCTCCCCTTCGTCGTCATCCCCAAGGCGGGCGTTCAGTAACGCCCGCATGCGTTGCAACTCCTCGTCGGACAGGTCCTGATCTGAGACGAGGTGCGAAAGTAACGTCTCGGTCGAACCGGCAAAGAGCTTACGCGTGATCCGGTCGACCGCGCTGACCCGTGCCTCTCCTCTCTCTACCAACGAGTGATATCGATACGCACGTCCCTCGGCCTCATGACCGATATGTCCCTTCTCCTCCAGCGTGCGGAGGATCGTCAGCACCGTCGTATAGGCGAGATCGATCGAAATCCGGTCGCGCACGCTCGCGACGGTGGACGGGCCGTGCTCCCAGAGCACGGCCATGATATCCAGCTCACGATCGGTAAACACTACCTCGCCCATCGGTCGTCCCCTTTAACTACGAGAGATATAGTAGGAGAATAGCTCGCCCCGCGCCGAGGGTCAACGAGACTTCTAGTAGTACCATTGACCCACGACCTACTAATACCATAGTATTACAGCACTAGTAGACGAGCGGAGGGCCGCTCGGAACCGGTGGATGGCCAGCAAAGGGGGCGGGGATGGGTGGAGTACTCGGGTGCTGGGGTCGGCGTGTCTCCATCGCGTGGACGGTCATGCTCGTCTCGACGGTGTGGGCTGTATCACTGAGTGCGCAGGCCCAGAGTGATGACCGGAGTAGCGGCATTTCGCGATCGTTGACGATCGTGGGAGTGTCGCCTCCGCCGCCCAACGCGGATGGTCGACTCGGGTATGATGTGGCCGTCACCGAAACGCCGCTGGCCATCGACGGTCGACTGGATGAGCCGAGCTGGGCCGACGCGGTCGTGATCCCGCTACCGTGGGAAGTGAGCCCGGCCGAGAACGGCGCGGCCCCCGTGCGCACGGAGTGTCGCCTGACCCAGGACGAGGACAATCTCTATCTGGGGTGCACGGCCCACGACCCGGACCCGACGGAGATCCGTTCCTACGTCGTGGACCGAGATGGTATCGCCGGACACGACCGGATCACGCTGACGCTCGACCCCTTCAACGACCAACGTCGAGCCTTCCAATTCGGCGTCTCCGCACTTGGCGTTCAATCGGACGCCGTCCTCAGTCAGGGCGGCTCTGGAAATCCCAATCAGGGACCGAGCGCGATCCCGATCGACCCGTCGTGGGACGCGATCTGGACATCAGCGGGCTCGATCACAGAGAGTGGCTTCGTGGTCGAAGCCTCGATCCCCTTTCGCTCGCTACGCTTTCCCAACGGTTCGGACGGCCAGGCCTGGGGTGTCTACCTGACCCGATGGTGGCCCCGCAGCGCCAACGTGGAAGTGCGCAGCGCGACCTGGGATCGCGACGACTCGTGCGTCCTCTGCCAGGCGAACGTAGTCACCGGAATCAGGGGCGGAGCTCCGGGTGCGAATATCCAGCTGACCCCCACCTTCACGAGCGCCAGGAACGAGGCTCGCGCAAGCCGGAGTCAGGCACTCGTATCGGGCCCGATCTCTCGAGAGGTGGGACTCGACGCGCAATGGGGCGTCACATCGGATCTCACGCTCAATCTCACGGCGAATCCAGACTTCTCGCAGGTAGAAGCCGACGTCGCCCAACTCGACGTCAACAATCGATTCGCACTCTTTTTCCCGGAGAAGCGACCGTTCTTTCTCGAGGGAGCCGACTTCTTCGGCACTCCCGTGCAGGCGGTCTTCACCCGATCCATCGTCGATCCGACAGGCGGCGCGAAGGTCACGGGGAAGCTCGGCAGCAACGCTGTCGGCGTGCTCGTCGCCCAAGACCGCGCGAACAACCTTCTCATCCCCGGTAGTCAGTTTTCGCGCACGGCTTCGCTGGACGATCCAGTCGTTACCGCGGTAGGCAGATTTCGACGGGATGTAGGCGGTACGTCCACAATCGGAGCACTGTACACGAGCCGAGAAGGCAGTGGCCCCGAGGGCTCCAACTACTTCAATCGAGTCGGCCGCTTCGACGCATTCTACCGACCGGTCCCCTCGGTCACCCTGAGAGGACAGATCCTCCGATCGAGCACACGCTACCCCGGTCAGGTGGCCGAAGATTTCGAGCAGCCGACCGGCGCGTTCTCGGGGAACGCGTACCAGATTCGCGGCCTGTGGAACACCTCGTCGTGGCAGCTGAACGGTGACATCCGCCAGACCGACGCCGGCTTTCGGGCCGACGCCGGCTTCATCACCCAGTCCGGCATTCGCGGCGGCAATCTGAATCTGACGCGCCGGTGGTTGGGAGATAGCGATCGCTGGTTCACTCAGATCAGTCTCAATACCGGCACGTGGATGAACCGCGACTTCGCAGGCAACCAGCTGAACGGTGGTGCGTGGTTCGGATTGGTATACCAGGGTCCCGGGCAGACGTCGATCGGCGTCTGGCCCAACCTTTTCATGAAGGAGCACTACGCGGGCGTTACGTACGAAGGGATGAGCCAGCTGTACTTCGACGTCCGCGCGGCACCGAGTGGACGATGGTCCTTCGGGCTCAACGGGAACACCGGGGATGCAGTCGACTTCGCGAACGAAGGTTTGGGCTCCGAACTCCGACTCGCACCCGAAGTCGCCCTGCGCCTGGGCCGAAACGTCGAGCTTGGACTCACCCACACGTTTCAGCGACTGGACCGGTCCGGTCAGCGGGTCTTCTCGGCCAACCTCAGCCAGCTCCGTTCCGTCTACAACTTCAGCACGCGCTCCTTCGTTCGGGCAATCGTCCAGTACCGTCAGACTGACCGCAATCCTGAAGCGTACGTGTCCGACGTCGATCGGCGTGCGGACGGTCTGTTCGCTCAACTGCTCTATGCGTACAAACTCAATCCCCAGACCGTGGTCTTCCTGGGCTACTCACAAGACGGCACCGGCTTGACCGACCTGGAGAACCAGCGGACGCCGATCGCGGTGCAGGGGCGGACGCTCTTCCTGAAGCTCGGATATGCCTGGCGTCCGTGACCGATGTACGGACACCTTTGAAGGGTCACGTCGTGCGCCGCACCTGCGCACCGGGGGACTTCGATGGTCGCACCCAGCAGCAGCACCCGTTCGCTCTGCCTCCGGGGCGCGCGGCGTGCCCGATGGCTCGTTGCCGTTCTGGCGGCTCAGGCCGCGGCGTCCGCTGACGCCATTGGTGCCCAGGAAACGTTCGCCGTCTTCGTCGGGATCAATGACTACATCGAGTTCGGAGACGAACCGGGCGGTGATCTGCTGGGGGCGGAGGCCGACGCCCTTCGAATGAAGGCCGTGCTGACGGACCGTTGGGATGTTCGTGAAGAAAACACCCTGCTCCTTCTCAGTCGGGATGCCACGAAGTCCGCGATCCACGACGCGATCACCGGCTGGCTCGCACAACGGGCGGGTCCGGGCGACCTCGCGATCTTCTACTTCGCAGGCCACGGGGCACAGGTCTACGATCTGGACGGTGACGAGCCCGACGCTCTCGACGAAACGCTGGCACCCGCCGACGTCCAGCAGCTCTCGAGCGTAAACGACATCCGGGACGACGAGTTCCGAATCTGGCTGAGCACCGTACGCACGGACATCGTCGTGATCCTGGACAGCTGCCATTCTGGAACGGCCACGCGATCCGGCGGCACGATGCGCACGCGATCACTCGACCGACCGATTCCCCCCGAGGAAAACGAGCCCGAGGCCGTTCGGCAGGCGTTCGACGGTGAATCGATGGCCGACGGCGCGGGCAGAGTCCTCGAGCTGGCCGCAGCAGCTCCGAATCAGTCCGCGCTCGAGGGCCCGTTCGGCACGGACACCAAGGGGAAAGTGGAATCCCGGGGAGCCTTTACCCACTTCCTGGTGGAGGCGCTGACCTCGGCCGGCCCAGAGATGACGTATCAGGAAATCCTGGAGGGCGTGGCATCCGAATTGGATTACGAGGAGCTGCCACAGAGGCCGCAACTAACGGGCGCGGGCGCCTTTCCGCTCTTCAAGAGACCGGGTGGCGACGGCCGCTGACGGGTCGTGCGCCTGCTACGAAGCAGGCTTCCTCGCCACGACCACACCGATCGGTCCGTCGTTCCAGATCTGCGTTGCCTCGAAGCCCACGCTCCGCAATGCAGCCAGCTCCTGAGAAAGGGGCAGATACGTGTCCTCCTCCGCCCATTCACTGAACTGCTCCCAGGCGCGGGCCTCCTCGACCCCGTTCGCCACTTGGTGCTCTACCCAGCGCGCGTATAGCGGCGCCTGCTCTGCCTCATCGGCCGGCATCGTCGCATCTGCGTTGACCAGAACCCCGCCAGGTCGAAGCGCCGCAAAGGCCCGCGAGAACAGGTCTGTCTTCGCCTCGATCGTCGGGATGTGGTGCAGTGCCAGCGAGGCCGAAAACGCGTCGCATTCAGGCAACGGAGCGTCGAACGATCGAAGTGAGCAGAGGGCTCGATCGCCGAACCGAGCCACCCGCGTCCTGGCCTGAGCCAGCATTTCAGGATCGATATCCAGAAGTTCGACCCGGCCCACCGACTCGTGTTGGAGAATGGCCTCGGCGAGCGCGCCCGTCCCCGAACCCAGGTCCACCACGCGCCTCGGATCGACCGATGCGACCGCACTCGCGGCCAGATCGATCATCGTCTCATAGCCGGGGATCCAGCGACGGATCGTCGCGTCGTATTCGCTGATCTCAAGAAGGAGATGGCTTCGAACCGAATGGGACATGCGCTCGAACCTTGTTCGGCGAGAGGAGAGTCTCAGCACCACCGCGATGGACGGGGTCTTTCCAGTATCGCAAGATACGCCGACGTGATTCGATCGCGCCCGCGCCATTCAAGGAAGCTGAAGCATCATGAATCACCTCGCACGCACCGTCGGCTGGGCCCTGCTCGCCGTTCTCGTCGTGACTCCGACCGCCGCGACCGCACAGGCGATGCGTGAAGGCCAACCGATCGATGAGGAGTACACACGCCTCATCGCGGAATATCTGCAGGATGACCGCATCACGACGGAGCTCGTCGACCACCTGCCCGCGTCGGAGACGGTCCCCACGCCCCTCGACTTCCACGGCCGCATCATCGGTACCCCCGACGAGCTCACGTACGCGGGGGACATCCACCGGTACATGCGCGCGATCGCCGACGCATCGCCTCGTGCGACCGTCTTCTCCATCGGCGAGACCGAGGAAGGCCGCGAGATGATCCTGATGGCGATCGCCGACGAGGAGACGATC
>JBDGVS010000099.1:0-7936 GCA_039585535.1 Gemmatimonadota bacterium
AGGTGCGAAACATCACGAATGAGGCGCACCGACAGGGCATGAAGGTGTGGGCTCACAGCATGGTCTTCCCTACGCGTCCCCTCGATGTGGTGAACAGCGGAGCGGACGTCATCTCACATGTGTGTCGCCTCGCGTGGGAGGGAATGGAGGAGGCCCCGCTCGAGTACCATCACGACCAGGTGCCACTCTACGGCAACTTCAGCCCGGCCTCGCAGGTCTTTACCGAGCTCTTCGACGCCATGCGCGCGAACGGTACGATCCTGGACGCCACGCTGGCGATGTACGCTCGAGCCGAGGCGAATCCGGACAACCCGCTTTCCGACCGATGTGACGTCGACTTCGCCCGCGCACTCGTGTCGCGAGCCGCGGCAGAGGGTCTACCGATCGCGGCCGGTACGGACTTCACCGCCGAAGATACCGACCCCTTCCCTGCACTCCACGAGGAACTCGAGGAGCTCGTTCGAGGCGGCGGTCTCACGCCGATGCAGGCCATCGAATCGGCCACCCGCATCGCGGCCGAGGCGATTGGCGTCGCGGATCGGCACGGTATGCTGGTTCACGGCCGGCCGGTTTCCATGGTGCTGCTGAACGAGGATCCCATCGCCGACATCTCGAACCTCCGATCGGTCCGGGCCGTGTGGAAGAATGCCGAGCGCTTCGATCGTGCGGCTTACCGCCGTCCCGTGGCCGAGGACGACCGTCGACCGCCAACCCTCACAGGCCCTGCGTCCGCGCAGGACGCTCTCGACGGCTGGCTGCGAGCATGGCGCAGGTACGACCTCGACGGCCTCGCCGACGTCCTGCTACAGGACCGCGCGCTCACCTACTTCGCGAACGACGAGGAGGGCACGCTCGAGGGATTCGACGCGGTGCAGGCCTACTATGAAGGGCTAGGATTCGTGTCCGGTGGGTTCCAGCCGGAAAACGAGCTCTGGCTGGAGGACATCCTCATAGCGGACTTCGAAGAGACGGCCGTGGTCAGCGCCGTGTGGCACTTCGGCAGTCGCCTGATGCGTACCGACGCAGCCCTCGGGCCCTTCTCGATGGTCGTAGTGCGTACGAGTAGCGGGTATCGCATCTCGCATGTGAACATGGGGAACTACGCCCCGGAGGGGTGACGAATGGGCACGCTCCCACGGCTTCTGACCCTGTTGGCGGTCATGACCGCATCCGCCTGTGTGCCGCTCGGCCCCTCGGAGGACGAGGCCGCCCGAGAGGCAGAATTGATGGTTCGCTCCCTGATAGCCGGATGGGAGAGCGGTGACCCCGCCATCATCGAAGAACTCTTCCGGCCCGACGCGGTCTACGACGACTTCCCCAACCAGCACACCTACCAGGGCGTGCAGGAGATCGCCGGCTACGTGACCGCGCTGCACGACTGGGCAGACGACGTCTACTTCAACGTCGGTGATGTTCATGTCACCAGAGAAGGAGCCGTCGTGGAGTGGGTTTTCTCCGCCGTCCAGGCTCGGCCGATCGGCTCCGACGTAACCGTTGCGACCGGCCGTGAGGTGACCGTCAACGGCGTCACGATCATACAGATAGAAGACGGTCTCATCGTTCGGGCAGCGGACTATATGGACACCCAACCGCTCATGCTGCAGCTCGGTGGGCGCCTCGAGATGCCCGGTGGATCGGTGATCCAGCTGGATGCACGCTGAGCGTCGGCACAGCCTCAGCACCTCCGCCCTCATCCACGTCGCTGGCTCATTCTCGGCGGCTCAGCCTCCGGGAAATCCACGCTCGCTCGATCGCCGCCTGATCGAACCGCTTACATCTGCCGGTACGCAGGTCCGCTACCACCCTCTCGGGGCATCCATCGCGGCCCGAGCACGTCGGTTGCCTTGCAGTCGACACAGTTGGGTGCGTTGACGACGAGCTTATCACCGTCTCGCTCGTAGACGCCGGCCGGGCAGAGGTGTTCGTACATCTCCGCCGCCTCGGGGCTGACGTCCTCACCGATGATCAGGTGCGTGGGAATGTCGTCGCGGGTCTGATTTCCGGACTTATAGACGGCGTCCACCTTCGAGAAGGTGAGCTTTCCGTCCGGGACGACCTTCACGGGCGCGACGCCGAGGCGCTTCGGGTCGGCCGCGTCTTCCTCGATCGAAATCTTCCCACCCGGGAACGCTCCACCCGTCACGGTCATGAGCCCGGCCTTCACACCGCCCACCAGGAAGCCGCTCTTGAAGGCGAGACGCATGTTACGCGTCTTCTTCAGATCCTTCATGATGATGCTGTCGTCGACAGCCTTCGTGTATCCGGCGAGCGCAGCCTCGGAAGTGTCATCCTTCTTGAGCGCCTCGAAGATCTGACGGGCAGCCATCATCCCCGAATGCATCGCGTAGTGGATGCCCTTCAGCGACGAGACTTCCACGTAACCCGCGGCGTCGCCGATGACCATCAGACCGTTCCCGTGACGCCGCTTCGCGACGGAGTAGTAGCCGCCCTCGGGGATCGTCTTCGCGCCCCACTCCACCATCTCTCCGCCCTCCAGAATGCTTCGGAAGAGCGGGTGAAGCTTCATGCGCTGTAGCGCGTCGTGCACATCGAAGCGCGCATCACCGTAGTCCAGACCAACAACCAGGCCGAGGGCGACGAGATTGTCGGCCATCGGATACATGAAGCTTCCGCCGAAGGCGTCGGTCGGCAGCGGCCACGCCATCGTGTGAATGATTCTGTCGAGAGGCTTCTTCACCTCCCATAGCTCCTTCACACCGAGCGCGTAGATCTGAGGGTTCTCACTCGTGACGCCCTGCCAGTCGTACCACGCCTGGGAGAGCGGTCCGCGCGATCCCTCGGCCAGGACGGTGACGCGAGCCGTCAGATCGACAGCCGGCATCGCATCGGCACTCGAGGGCTCTCCGTCACGCCCGAGACCGGACGGAGTCGTCCGCACGCCGATGACGTTGTCCCCCTCCACGAGGAGGGAATCCACTGGAAAGCCCGGGAAGACATTCACGCCCATTCCCTCGGCCTGATCTCCGAGCCATCGCACGATCTCACAGATCGATCCGATGTAGTTGCCGTGATTCTTCATCGTCGGCGGCGTCGGAATCCGATACGACTTGGACTCCGTCATCACATAGACCGCCTCCTTCGTTACCGGACGGCGGAGGGGCAGATCTTCCATGGACAAATCCGGGAAGAGCTCTCGGAACGCGCTGGGGTTCACCACAGCGCCGGAAAGGCTGTGCTCCCCGAGCTGCCCGGCCTTCTCCAGGACGCCGATCTCGAGATCACCGATCCCGCCCCCGTTCTCGTTGTCCTGCTTCACGAGACGGGCGAGTTCGATCGCCCCCGCGAGGCCTCCGGGACCACCGCCCACGAAGACGACGTCCATAGGAATCGCCTCTTCGTCCGGCTGGTCGGCGACAATCAGTCGCTCGCGCGGAAGGGGCGGTTGATCGTCCAGAGAACGAATCGTCGTGCGGAGCACGCTCGTGCCCTCGGCCATGCTGACTCCGATGCTGTTCGTTACGGGGGATCCGCGTCGAGAGACGCGTGTACCGAATCGTCCTCGAAAGATCGCGAAGACGTGCCGGCGCCTGTACCCTCGGGATTCCGACGCGGTCCGGGCCGCAGCCTCTGACAGAACGGAAGACCCTCTCGATGACCGACCACCGCCCCACCACGCTCGGAGATCTCAGGAAGAGCGGGTACGCTCAACGATCGGTTAAGGACGAGATGCGCCACAACCTCGTGGCGAAGCTCAAGGCAGGAGACGACCTCTTCCCGGGGGTCCAGGGGTACGACGACACGGTGGTCCCGCAGATCGTCAACGCTGTTCTGGCTCGGCATGACTTCATCCTGCTGGGCCTTCGCGGTCAGGCCAAGAGCCGGATCCTGCGCCAGCTCGCACTGCTACTCGACGACGAGATTCCGATCCTCGCCGGTAGCGAGGTGAACGACGATCCGCTTCGCCCCCTCTCGAAGTTCGGTCGGCTATTGGTCGAAGAACACGGCGACGCCACTCCGATCGAGTGGGTCGGCCGGGACGCGCGATACGTCGAGAAGCTCGCCACACCGGATGTGACCATCGCCGACATGATCGGTGACGTCGATCCGATCAAAGCCGCGCGTGGCGGCCACATTCTCGGCGATGAGCTGACGATTCACTACGGTCTATTGCCCAGGGCCAACCGGGGAATCTTCGCGATCAACGAGTTGCCCGATCTGGCAGGGAAGATCCAGGTCGGCCTCTTCAATATCCTCCAGGAGGGGGATGTGCAGGTGAAGGGATATCCGATCCGTCTGTCGCTCGACGTGCTCATGGTCTTCACGGCGAATCCCGAGGACTACACCGCGCGTGGTAAGATCATCACTCCCCTGAAGGATCGAATCGGTGCCGAGATTCGGACGCACTATCCCGAGGAGTTGGAGACCGGCGTCGGCATCACCCGGCAGGAGGCCTGGGTTGCTCGAGACGACACCTGCGTCGAGGTCCCCGAGTTCCTCGAAGAGGTGGTCGAGCGGGTGGCATTCATCGCCCGCGACGACAAGCGCGTCGACCAGCGTTCCGGGGTGAGCCAGCGAATGCCGATCACCGTCATGGAGACCGTGGTCTCGAACGCTGAGCAGCGCGCGCTCCACCACGGCGAGGATGTCGTGGTGCCCCGGCTGACCGATATCTATGCCTCGCTCCCCGCGATCACCGGAAAGATGGAGCTCGAGTACGAAGGCGAGTTGCACGGTGGAGATCGGATCGCACGGGAACTCATTCAGCAGAGCTGCAGCCAGACCTTCGATGTGCGCGCGGCCGGCGCCGATGTGGACGACATCGTCGAGTACTTCGAGACAGGTGGCGCGCTGCAGGTCGGCGACGACTCGTCGTCCGACGCCTGCGTGAAGGGTTTTGGCACCGTCCCGGGACTGCTGGATCTGGTGCAGAACGTAGGTCTGGCTGCGGCATCCGCCGGCGACGGGCACCGGGCGGCGGCGTGCGAACTCGTTCTGGAGGCGCTCGTCGCTCAGCGTCGCATCAGCCGCAGCTCTGCCGGATACACGCGTACTCCGCACCAGGGCCCCTCACAGGGCCAGGGGTATCAGGGCTTCGATCCGATGGGCGGCATGAACATCTAGGGCCGCTCGACTGCGGCCCCCGCTACGCCGCGCTCTGCCGGGCCATCAGCAAAGCTCCCTCGAGATCCTGCCAGAGGTCGTCGACGTCTTCCAATCCGACGGATAGTCGCAGAAGGTCGTCTGGCACCCCCGCGGACACACGGTCGTCGGCCTCGACTACCCGGTGCGTCAACAGAGCAGGCGCCTGGATGAGAGTGTCGACCGAGCCCAGAGAGACTGCGCGAGTAATCAGTCTCAATGATTCGATAACAGCCTGAGCCGCCACGGTGCCGCCACGGACCCTGAACGAGAGCACCGACCCCGGGCCCCGCTGTTGGGTTGCGAGCAGTCGCCGCTCTCGTGGGTCACCGGTGAGGCCGGGGTAGTGAACGGATGCCACTGCCGGGTGCGAGCCGAGTCGTTCCGCGAGCACCTGCGCCCCCTCCTGCTGTGCGCGAACGCGCAGCGGCAATGTTTGCAGTCCGCGGTGAAGGAGATATCCGGCCAGCGGATGCAGCACCCCGCCCGTGATCATTCGGATCTGGCGGAGCTGCCGCGCCCATCGATCCGATGTGGCAACGACGCCACCCATCGCATCGCCGTGTCCCCCGAGAAATTTGGTCGCGCTGTGTATCGCCATGTCCGCGCCGAGCGCGATCGGGTTCTGCAGCACGGGGGTCGCAAACGTCGAGTCGACTGCGACGGGTATCGGGCTCTCACATATTCCCTCCGCACCCCTGACCTGCCGAACCACGTCACGCAGATCCACCAGGGCCAGCGTGGGATTCGCCGGAGTCTCGACGAAAACCAGTCCCGTGTCGGATCGGATCGCACCGGCAATCCGGTCTGGCTCCACCCAATCGACCTCCGTGCCGAGCATCCCCGACGTGAACAGGTGGTCGGTCCCTCCGTACACCGGGCGCACGGCCACCACGTGCGGTCGACGCGCCTCATCCGGGGGGGCGGAGGTAGCCATGAGTACGGCGGTTATCGAAGCCATGCCTGTCGCGAAGGCAACGGCTCCTTCGGCCCCCTCCAGATCTGCGAGCGCCGCCTCGAAGCCGGCGACCGTCGGATTATGGAGCCGCGCATAGACGGAGTTCGGCGCCTCGAAGTCACCCTCCAGGAGGGCGTCCATCGAGTCGGCCACCATCTCCGACGTTCGGAAGCCGTATGTCGTCGAGAGGTCGATCCCCGGGACGTGAGGCGTTCCCTGCTCGGAGACCTCGCCGTCGCTCACAGCACCCCGACCGGACCTGATAGCACGTGTGTCGAATCTCATGACGATCACCCCTCAGGGACTTGAAAAGGAATCCAGGCTTCGGGAGCGTCCCCGGCTCACCTCCTCCGTAACACCATCAATTGTGCATTAAATTCCTGTCCATCGCGATTTTACCCTACTATATTCGGCGCATGACTTCATTTGCGGACATCGACCGAATCGACCGCCAGATTCTGAGTCTTCTGGCGAAGAATGCTCGGACCACAAACAAGGACCTCGCTGCGGAGGTCGGGCTATCCCAGTCCGCATGCCTCGAGCGGGTACGGCGCCTGGAAGACCGTGGCGCGATACTCGGAGCACACGCAGAGGTCGATCCCGCAGCATTCGGGATCGGAGTTCAGGCCCTCGTCTCGGTACAACTCAAACGACACACGCGGCCTGCGGTCGCACGTTTTGAGAAGAGCGCGCTAGCCCTCCCGCAGGTCGTCGCGCTCTATCACGTCACCGGTGGCCAGGACTATCTCGCACACGCCGTGGCGCAGGACATGGAGCACCTGCGCGACTTCACCCTGGACACCATCACGAGCCTGCCGGAGGTCGCCCGGGTCGAAACGTCCCTCCTCTTCCGAGGGACACGAAAGGCATCGTGGCCGGATCTGACCGGAGTTGAGTGATCGCCACTCGAGCCGCTGGCAGCTCGCTACTTCCCGCCGTCCACAGGGAGCACAGTCCCGCTGATCCACCCCGCCTGCTCCGATGCAAAGAAGAGCACGGCGTGCGCGATGTCCGCCGGGGTACCGAGCCGGCGGAGCGCGATTCCCTCCAGGAGGTCGTGTTGCCCATCGTGGCCATACGCCTCCCACTGACGGTGGGTGGCTTCGTTCGAAAGGACGAAGCCGGGCGCGATGGCATTGACCGTGATCCCATGAGGCCCGAGTTCGTGCGCCAGCTGCCGGGTGAGACCGATCTGTCCGGCCTTCGCAGAAGCGTACGCCTGGATACCGGTCTTGCTCACTCCAAGCCCCGCCCCGCTGGAGATGTTGATGATCCGGCCGCTCATCGCCTCCTTCATCGGCCGAGCAACCGCCTGTGAAGTCCAGAAGGCGGCGGTCTGATTGACCGCGACGATCGACTCCCACTCGTGGGTGGCTACCTGCTCGAGCGGCTGCCCGACCTGACCGAGCACTCCTCCAGCATTGTTCACGAGGACGTCGACACGGTTCGTACGGGCGAGGGCTTCTCCAACCCACTTCTCTACCGCGACACGATCAGTGACGTCGACGATCATCCCGTGTCCCCGGTCTCCGAGGATCTGAATCGTCTCCGCGAGCTCGTGCTCGACCACGTCACAGGCGAAGACGTTCGCGCCACGCGTCGCGAAGGCGCCAGCGATAGTCCGACCAAAGCCGTGGGCCGCACCGGTAACCAGCACCGTCCGCCCTGTGAAGTCGAAGTTCATGCCACCCATCCGTTCTCCAGCCGGGACCGGGTCTCTTTCACAGCGATCTCCCAGATCCGTCGCATGTCCTCCTCGGGTCGCTCATAGTATCCGCCAAACGAACCATCTCCGACGATCTCGCGGAAGCGGGCGAGTGAGATTTCTTCACGATCCGTAAGGTCGACGGGAGCCTTGTGCTCGTCGGGAAGCTCGAC
>JBDGVS010000100.1:0-14664 GCA_039585535.1 Gemmatimonadota bacterium
AGGCGGATCGTGTTCATCTGCGTCAGGCTGCCGATCGGTGACGCGATCCCCTGCCGTACGCCCTCGACGCCGGCGACGAACGTCGTCGCGACCGCCCCGAACCCCGGCAGCAGAACTCCCAGTTTACCTTCGGCCGGCTTGATTTCGCTTGGCTTCTTCACGTTGTCCTCTGCTTTAGCAGTGTATTTTCAGCGACCGCGCTGCGGTCGTTTACGACGAGAGGATGATCCGGCTCTGGGCACCTTCCTCGATGCCCTTCGCGACGGTCTCATTCACCTTGTACATCACTTTTTCGAAATTCGTCTGCGCGGCGACGACCCTCTGAAACGACGGCAGGGCTTGCAGCTTTTCCGCAGTCGAAGAGTAGCGCTCCTTGAGCGGGTCGGCTGGCTCCTGGCCGGCCCGCATCGTCGCTTCGAGCTCCGCCTCGAGCGCGCCGATCTCATTGCGCAGCTCGACCAGATCACGATCCTCCTCAGCGGCGTCGGAAGCCCGCTTGAGGGCCTGATACTCGTCGGTCCGCGCCAGTGCGCCCCCGAGGTCCTTCGCCATCTCGTAGATCCCCGCCATCCCAGTCTCCGTTCGATGCGGAGGGCGATGCCTCCGCGAGTTCACAGTGTCAGGCCGCGTGCGCGAGCACGAAGCGTTCTCTCCCTGAGTAGTCGCGAATGATCCGGATTTCGGCATACTGTCCGGCCTCCCGCATCAACTCGGCAACGCGGCGGGGCTGATCCGCTCCGACCTCGAGCGCGAACAGACCGCCGTCCTTCAGATGCCGCCGTGCCTCGCTGATCATCACGCGAATCACATCCAATCCATCGTGCCCAGCGAATAGCGCATCTCTTGGTTCCCAGTCACGAACCTCGGGCTCCAACGACGCTTCGTCCACCTCCGCCACATACGGCGGGTTCGACACGATCACATCGAAGCGCATTCCGTCGTCCAGCGGCTCGAACAGTGAGCCAAGACGAAGATCGACTTTGTCGCCCAATGCCGCCGCATCTCGATTGCGCCGAGTCAGCTCGAGCGCGTCCTTGGAGATGTCGGTTGCAGTAATGTGTGTAAAATACCCCTCATACGCAAGAGATAGACAGATGGCGCCGCTACCCGCGCCCACATCGAGGGCTGTGGGGGCCTCGCGCCCCTCTCGCTCGACCCAGGCGAGTACCTCTCCCACCAGAAGCTCCGTCTCGGGACGCGGGATCAAGACACCCGGCGCGACCACCAGATCCAGTTCACGAAAGGGCTGCCGGCCCAGGATGTACTGGAGCGGTTCACGAGCCGCGCGCCGCTTGAGGAGCGGCCGAAATCCATCCAGCTCGTCCCGCCCGAGCGGACGCTCGAAGTCGAGGTAGAGCTGAAGGCGATTCACGCCGACGACGTGCGCAAGGAGATGTTCGGCGTCCAGCCGACCCGAGGCGATCCCCTTCCCCTGCAGGTAGTCGGAACTCCAGAGGATCATGCGGAGCACGGTCCACGGTTCGTCCGCGCCGGGACTCCCGGCGGGGCGGTCGATCCGTGCGCCGGAGGAGGTCACGCCTCCTCGGCCTCCATCCGCTCCTCTTGATCGGCGAGCCGGAGCGCGGTCGTGACTTCCTCGAGATCGCCGTCCAGTACCTCCGACAGACGGTAGAGCGTGAGCCCGATCCGGTGGTCGGTCACCCTGCTCTGAGGGAAGTTGTAGGTTCGGATCTTCCCGGACCGATCGCCGGTTCCGACCTGCATCTTCCGCTCCCGAGCCCTCTTCGCCTGAGACTCCGCAATCATGTGATCGAGGAGCCGGCTCCGGAGGACCTTCATCGCCTTCGCCTTGTTCTTCAGCTGCGACTTTTCGTCCTGGATCGACACCACGAGCCCAGAAGGGATGTGGGTGATTCGGACCGCAGAGTCCGTCGTATTCACGGACTGCCCCCCGGGGCCACTCGAGCGATACACGTCGATGCGCAGGTCATTGGGGTCGATCTGCAGATCGACCTCCTCTGCCTCCGGCAGCACGGCCACGGTGGCGGCGGACGTGTGGATGCGGCCCTGGCTCTCCGTCGCGGGAACCCGCTGCACCCGGTGTACACCCGACTCGTAGCGCAGGCGTCCGTACGCCCCACGCCCCTTCACCAGGAAGATGGCTTCCTTGATGGAGCCCGGGATCCCCTCCGACACGTTCATGAGTTCCATGGACCACCCCTGACGCTCTGCATAGAGACGATACATCCGCATCAGATCGGCTGCGAACAGCCCTGCTTCGTCCCCTCCGGTGCCGGCGCGGATCTCGACCACCGCGGGTCGATTCGCGAGAGGGTCGGGCGGGATCAGGAGTTCCTTGGCCCGGACGCTCAACGCCTCCACGCGCTCAGACAACTCCCCCGCCTCCTGCTCGGCGAGCTCGCGCATCTCTGCGTCCTCTGCCTCTTCCATCAGCTCGAGCGCACCCTCCAACTCGGTGAGCAAACTCCTGAGCTCCCGTCCGGCCTGCACGATCGGATCGAGATGAGCACGCTCCTGTCCGAGCTGGCGGAGCTTATCCGGGACGGAGAGAACGTCGGGGCTCGAAAGAGCCTCCTCAACTCCAGCGAAGCGGCGCTCCGCGTCTGCGAGGCGCTCTTCGAGCCGGGGGTCGAGGGTTGGAGCTTTCATCGTGCCGGGGCGCAAACGCGCCCCGCCCGCTTACTTCGCGGCGGGGTCCCCGTACTTCTTCTTGAAGCGGTCGACGCGACCGGCAGTGTCCACGAGACGCTGCTTACCGGTGTAGAACGGGTGGCAGATACCGCAAATCTCTACGTGAACCTCGTCCTTCGTCGACATGGTCTCGAAGCGATTGCCACAGGCGCATGCCACGTTCGCCACTTTGTATTCGGGATGGATGCCCGGCTTCATGTCCTGCTCCAAACGCTGGGTTGTGACGGGGCCCTGATCGTCCGGGCCCTCAGCTGAAAAAAGACGCTCTCTCGGAGAGCGTCCTGGTACAGCCTGGGAAACCTATCAGAGTGCACAAGGGGGGTCCAGTCGAGAATCCGACTTCAGACCCCGCCTCGTCGCACCCGTCTCCAGGGCCACCAGGCGCTCAACAGAAGAAGAAGTCCTCCGGCGCCGGAAGCGTTCCCGAGAAGATCTCCGAATTTCACATACATCGTGGTGACGTCGGACGACCGGACCTCGGCGATACGAACGCCTTCCTCGAAGAGGCCGATCTGGTCGCGTACCCGACCACCAGGATCCACCCAGAAAGACAGTCCTGCATTCCCGACCCGCACCACCGCCGTCCGCGTCTCGATCGCCCGCATGACGAGATGCGCAGGATGCTGCCAGAGCGCCCCGGTACGAACGTGGTTGAAGTCACGTCCGAACCAGGCGTCGTTCGTAAGGTTCACCAGCACGTCGGCTCCGGCCCCACGCAGGCTCCGCGCCACGTCCGCGAACGCGGCCTCGAAGCAGATCATCACGCCGTATCCAGCCCCACTGACATCCGCCAGCGGCCAACCCTCGCCGGGCACGAAGTCGCCGCGCGGCCGTACAGACTCTGGCACACCCATCGGGATATAGAGCGCCCGTTCCACCACCGGTACGAGTCGGTGCTTGTCGTACTGGAAATCGGCCAGGCCACCCGTCTCCAGCAGAAAGGCGGAGTTCAGCCGGGTGTCGTCGCCCGCCACCACCCGCCCGCGAGCACCGAAGAGCAGCGGCGCGCCGATCTCGCGAGCATAGCTGCGGAGACGCTCTACGTCAGCCGCGTACCGTGCATCGGCCGGCTCGATGGGCAGGAGCATCTCGGGAAGGACCGCCAGATCGACCGAACCGGGCGGCACCTGCGCCACCAGCCGATCGAGGGTCGCGAACGTCGAGTCACGTACGAGGACCGAATCCAGACGGGTGACTTGTGAGACATTCGGTTGCAGGATCGCGATCCGACCCACGGTCCACTCGTCGATGGTCGTCGCCCGCCATGCCCCCCAGACCATGGGCATCGCCACCGTGATCAAGACGACGATCCCCTGGCGCGGCAGCATCCCGCGCAGCATCGGTGGCGATCCGGCCGACCGCGTCTTCTCGACGGTCAGGAGCACGCCGGCCACGAGTGCGTTCACGAGGGCGATCCAGAAGGACACACCCCGCGCCCCGATCACCTCCGCAATGCCGACCAGCTCGGGGAAGCCCGTCAGCGTCGTGCCGAGGCCGAGCCACGGGAACGCCAGCGTACCCGGAAGGTGAGCCAGGCCCCACTCCACTGCAGTCCATGCAACGGGAAGCGCGAGCCAGAGCGGCGCGCGCAGCGTGTGGATGGCATGGTGCAGCGCCCGGCCCAGGAGTCCACCGAAGACGGTGAGCAGGGCGAGCCCGAGCAAGAAGGGAATCAGCGCCAGCGGCGTGAACCAGGCGAGCGCAATCGGAAGCCAGTGCAGAACGAGTCCGAAGTGCACGAACGCGAAGAACGCACCACCGCGTGCCGCCGACGCCGCACCGTCCGAGCCCGCCTCTCGGGCCACCACGAAGAGCGTAAGAGGCACGAACGCCACAAAAGGGAGGACGAGCGGATGCAGCGGCGGATAACAGAGGGCGAACAAGATCGCCGAGAGAGCGGGCAGCCCGCGTTCTCCGCGACGCGGCAACGTCGCCCGGAACAACCCTATAGTTCGACCTCGCGCCCCGTTTCAGCGGAGCGGTACGCCGCCTCGACAATCCGCATGAGCCCCACCTGCTCGACCGGCACGGAGACGTCGCCCACACCGGAGACCCGTCGAACGAAGTCGTCCAACAGGCGGCGATAGGCGTTCGTGTACGCATTCTCTCCGCCCCGGGGGCGCGGCTGACGAGGCGTGACCTCCATCGGTCGACCGCCAAGCCGCTTGTACACCTCGAGAGGTGGGAATCGGCCCGCCCCGTCTGAACCCATGGCCCGAACGGAGAAGCGGTCATCGCCCGCGAAGAGGCGATTGCTCACCTCCACGGTGAGCGCCACACCCGACACGGTCTCGAGCATGAGGGAGGCCGAGTGCTCGACCTCTCCTTCCTCTGCGGTCGTCAGGCAGGTGACCCGTTTCGCCTCCGGGAAGCCGCACACCGATAGACAGAGATCCAGCGAGGGGATCCCCAGATCCACCAGAGCTCCGCCACCCGCCACCGCGCGGTCACCTCGCCATGTAGGCCGAGCGGACGCGAAGGTGCGGGTGAGCCAGCTCCCGCGCACCGTATGGACTTCACCCAACTCACCACCCTCGATGAAACTCCTGAGGGCGATGACTTCGGGACGGAAGCGGTGGGGCATCCCTACCGCGAGTACCGTGCCGGAGCGAACCGCCGCTTCGATTACCCGCGATGCGCCATCAGCTGTGGCTGCCAGGGGGCGCTCCACGAGCACGTGCTTCCCCGCCTCGAGCGCTCGGATCGCCATCTCTTCGTGCAGATCGTTCGGCGTGCAAATCACGATCGCGTCGAGCTCATCGAAGTCGAGCAGCTCGTCGGCCCCCATTACCAACGGGACGGAGAATCGCTGCGACAGCGTCTCCGCTTTGTGAACGTCATGGTCCCCGAGCGCTACGAGATCGACGTCGAGACGCTCAGCGAAGATCGGGAGGTGCACGACCTGGCTGATTGCTCCGGCGCCGACGATTCCTAGACGAAGCGGATCCTTCTCAGTCATTGCGGCCTTCTCCAGGGGCATTCGGGGCGAACATGAACTGCCATCCTGCGCGAATCTGAACATACTGCAGGTCGGGCATGACTTCGTAGCGAGCTACGGTATAGAGGCGCATCCGCTCCGTCACGGGGTATTCGGCCCCGAAATGCAAATTGAAGCCGGGTTCCACCGAGTCGAGGAGGTCCTCGACGAAGGTCCCGTTGATCGCCGGGCCGTCGCCGTCGATAATGTGCGCCGTCACGCCGAGCCCTCCGAAGGTCAGCAGGTCGAACGGAACTTCCCAGACGACGTGCGCGTCGACCCCGATGGCGACGTCGCGGTACTCGATCGTCCCCAGGTCCAGATCGGGAGGAACGCCACCGGTCTGTTCGGCCACGAGCTCGGCAATTCGATCGGAGAACTCGGACACCTCTCCCTGCTTCCATCGCGATGACGAGTACATGACCGAGGGCGTGATGCGCAGTCCCGGCCCCATGTATCCCATGTCGACACGAACGCCGTAGCTCTGGGTCTCCTCGATCCGGTTCGGCCACGCATACCCCCACTCGGGAGCGATTCCACGGAAGGAGAGATGCTCGTAGTCGATATCCGCGACATCCTGCCCCGACGCACTCGTAGGGACGAGGGCCAGTGCAAGACCGGACCCGATGAGGACGGAGACCCCAAGCACGAGATCTCGGGAGGCCGCGAGCGCACGGCAACGGATACGGCGAACTCGACTCATCTCCACCACCCTTCGATTCAGGTCCCGGCGTCGACTTCCGCCACGAGGTCGTAATCCAGCCCTTCCACAATCCGCCCACGCACGAGGTCCCCCGCACGCAGACCTGCACCGCTGCGAAGGTGCGTAACTCCGTCGATGTCGACGGCCTGTCCCGCGGTCCGGCCTACGGCGACGAAGTCGGGATCGTCTTCCACAACGGCATCGACGAGTATTTCCACCGTCTTGCCAACCAGTTCTTCATTCCGCTCGAATGAGATCACGCGCTGGAGTTCCATCACCTCTTCGAGGCGCTCCTCCATGATGTCGTCCTCGACGTGGTCCGGCATCTCGGCCGCACGCGTACCCTCCTCGACCGAGTAGGTGAACGCACCCACGCGTTCGAAGCGCATGTCCTCGAGCAGATCGAGCATCTCGCGGAAGTCATCATCGGTCTCACCGGGGAAGCCGCAGCGTCAGGTCGGGTACCGCGTCACGGAGCCAACCCACGCGCTCCCGGATCGTCTCTTGACGTTCCGGCCTCCGCATGAGCTCGAGGATCCGATCCGACCCGTGCTGGAGCGGCATATCGAGGTATGGAAGAATCCGCTTTTCGGACGCGATCAGGTCTACCAGGTCGCGAGTCATCCCGGACGGGTACATGTAAAACAACCGATACCAGGGCACCTCCGTCCCGTCGAGCAGTGCTCGG
Source organism: Gemmatimonadota bacterium (assembly GCA_039585535.1). Classification (GTDB taxonomy): domain Bacteria; phylum Gemmatimonadota; class Gemmatimonadetes; order Longimicrobiales; family Gaopeijiaceae; genus UBA2589. The sequence goes on from JBDGVS010000100.1 coordinate 7,042, forward strand.
AGAAGATCCGGCAGAAGCGGAGCACTCCGGTCGTGCCTGCGAAGGTCCCGTCCGTACCAGGTCGTGTCCTGCGAGATGATGTTGAGCTCTTTGACACCAGCAGCGCCGAGCCCTGCGGCCTCGCGGACCAACTCCTCGACCGGGTGGGATCGATGGAGTCCTCGCATCAGCGGAATGGCGCAGAACGCGCACGTGTGATCGCACCCTTCACTGACCTTCAAGAACGACGTGTGGGGAGTCTCGGTCGCGAGAATCCGCAGCGGTCGCTCCATGACGGGAACGAAGTCGTCTTCGGCGGGAAGCAACCCGCGCGTCCGGAGTTCCGGGACGAGTCCAGGGAGCTCGGTGAGTCCCATGAACAGGTCCACCTCGGGGATCTCCCGTTCCAGCTCTTCACCATGCCGTTGGATCAGACACCCAACTGCGACAACGGCCTTCAACTCACCGGCCTCTTTCAGCTCGCACGCTTCCAGGATCGTCTCGATCGACTGTTCTTTGGCCGACTGGATGAAGCCGCACGTATTCACGATGACGACCTCGGCATCGGACACGTTCGACGAGACGCGAGCACCGTGACCGACGAGCGCCGCCATCATGCGCTCCGAGTCTACCGTGTTCTTGTCGCACCCAAGGGTGACCAGCGCGATGCGTGGCCCGTTCTCATCTCCGACGGCATCGATTTCCACATGAACCGGAGCAACGTCGGGAGACACCCCGGAGCGCACGGGGTCGGGAGAAAGCGGAAAGACCGGAAGGTCTCGGGTGCGGGTCATCGCTGCATCACCAGAGTGCCTTCAGGGGGTGTGAATGCGAACCAGCCGCTCCCGGGGTCCTCGCCGAAGCCGACCTCGGTGAGGGTGATCGTGCGGATATTCCCGTTCTCTTCTTCGAGCTGCAAACGACGGAGCACCGGCGCGCCATCGTCGATCCACACGGTGGCAATCCGGTAGGACGACGCGAGCTTCGGCCGCATCTGGATGCGATGCGTCGAGTGTCCATCGACGACTTCGCTGTCCTCGTAGGTAACGTCGTACTTCGTTTCGGGATCGACCAGGAACTCCCGGTGGAAGTCGCGCCCGCCCGCCGCGCGATCCGCAGTGGTCTTCAGCACGGTCTTGGCGTCACTGCTCGGGAAGTACACCCACGCGAAGGCACCGTCGACCACGATCAGGTCGCCCTGTGGCTCCTCGAAGCGCATCGCGAACAGATTTGGTCGCCCCTGACACAGCCGACCGGAGCCGGTGCGCTCAGTCCTCAGCAGCGGGACCAGCAGTATCTGTGTGAAGTCTGCACAGAGCGTCTCCACGGACTCGTAGCGATCCGCCGCTCCGTGAAGGATATCGAGGCCACGGTCCTGGGCCTCGACGCCTCCAGGCCACATGCCAAGAAGCCCGAGGGCCAATACGGCAACGAAGCGACTCATCCTCCGCCGCCCATCATGGCTTCCAGTTCGTCCATGGAGATGAGTACCTCCCGTCCTTTGGAGCCATCGGACGGGCCGAGCACTTCCGCATCGTGAAGCTGATCCACGATGCGAGCTGCTCGTCCGTACCCAATGCTGAGTCTCCGCTGGAGCAACGACGTCGATCCGCCCCCGTTCTGGATGCACACTTCGGCTGCAGCTCGAAAGAGTTCGTCCCAATCGCCCTTGATCTCGTCCACTCCCGACGAGGCCTCGAGTTCCTGCCCACGAACCTCCTCCAGGATGTCCGGCTCCGCGGAGGGCGCCTTTATCACGCCCTCCTCGACATTCCGTTCGAGAAGCTCCACGTACCAACCCATGAGGCGCTCGGTGTCCTCCGTCGGCAGGTACGCGCCCTGAATCCGGACGGGGGTGCTCCCCCCGGGCGGAAGGAAGAGCATGTCTCCGTTGCCGAGCAGCGCATCCGCCCCGTTCTGATCGAGAATCGTGCGCGAATCCGTCTTCGATGCTACACGAAAGGCGATTCGCGTTGGGAAGTTCGCCTTGATGAGGCCGGTGATGACGTTCACCGAGGGACGCTGCGTCGCGACGATGAGGTGGATCCCGATCGCACGAGCCTTTTGAGCGAGCTGAGTCAGAGGTCGCTCGACCTCCGACTGGACCGTCATCATGAGATCGGCGAGCTCGTCGACGACCACCACGATGTACGGCATGATTCCGTCGGAGTAGATCCACCGGTTCTCGTCTCCCTCGGGGCCCTTCGGCTCAGACCGCCTGAGCACCTGGTCCTCTCGAACCTTCTTGTTGAACTCCTGGAGCGAGCGGACGTAGTTCGCTTTGAGCAACGCGTAACGCCGCTCCATCTCCAACACTGCCCACTTGAGTACACCGGCGGCGTCTCTAGGGTCGGTCACCACATTGTGGCGCAGGTGGGGCAGCCTCGAGTACACCGAAAGCTCGACCATCTTCGGATCGATCATCAGGAGGCGGAGCGTCTCCGGCGTGTGCCGATAGACCAGACTCGTGACGATGGTGTTCAGGCAGACCGACTTCCCCGCCCCGGTCGCTCCGGCGATGAGCACGTGCGGCATCTTCTCGAGCGACGATACGTAGGGCCTCCCATTCAGGTCCTTCCCCAGCGCGAGCGGTAGTTCACCCTTCGCGGTGCGGAACGCCCGAGCCTCGAGGATCTCTCGCAGGTTCACGATCTCCGGAACCGGATTGGGGATCTCGACACCCACCGCGCCCTTGCCAGGGATGGGGGCCACGATCCGAATCGTCCTGGCCTTCATCGCCAGAGCCAGATCGGCGTCGAGGTTCGCAATCCGGTTCACCTTCACGCCCGGTGCCGGTACGACCTCGAACTGCGTCACCACCGGGCCCGTCGTACGTCCCCCGAGCGCGCTCTTGACGTTGAACGTCTCGAGTTTCTCGATCAACACATGACCCAGGAGGTCGAGCTGTCGCTCCATATCGGCCCTGTCGGGCGCCTCGGGTGCGCTCAACAGATCGACGGGGGGCACCTCGTGCTCTATGTCACGCCCGGCATTGGGGTCCTCGAGGTCGTCTTCGTGCACCTCGTCTTCGTACTCGGCCGGCGGACCGTCGAGGTCGCTACCGACCCCGGCACTCTCTCCGGCGATGTCCTCCTGCAACTCGGCTACCGCGGTGTCCCACTCGGCGGAGTCCACCTCACCGGCGTCCAACTCCGACTCGTCCGGATCGCCATCGACATCCTCACCAAGCCACTTGGGCTCGAATCCCTCGACCGGAGCCTCTCCCGCCTCCAACAGTCTTTCCTCACGCTCCGCGAGCGCCTGTGCCCTCGCCTCGGCCAAATCCTTCCCTCGACCGGCGAGGGCCTTCGCGGTACGGCCGGCGACGTCTCCACTGGCCTTCACACCGCGGCCGACCACCCGGAGAGGATTCCACCGAAGGGTCGCGACGCTCAGTGCCACAACCAGAACACCGTCGACGATCAGCGTCCCAACCGTTCCGAGAAGGCCGGTGAGGGGTTCCCCGAGGACACGCCCCAACCACCCCGCCGCCGCCGGCGAGCCGGACAAGATCCACACGGCGTTGGGGAGAATCAGCAGTAGGCCTCCGGACAGGACCAGCACACGCAGCGCCATCACCGGATTGAGCCATCCGCCGACTCGAAGCCCCCATGCGCCAGCGAGTAACGGCACGAAGAGGGCCGAGAGCCCAACGAATGCGTAGAGCAGCCCCTGAACCGTGCCCCCGACCACCCCGATAATGTTGCCGGAAGGGAACCACACATCGGCACGGCTGCCGAAGATCGAGACAGGGATCAGAGCCAACCCGAAGAAGAGCGCGAGCGCGAGTGCCACGACGGCGAAGATCTCGCTGCGCTGCTCCTCGTCGAGGATGGGCTCCCCCTTCTTCGTGGAGCCCTTCTTCGTGGAGCTCTTCTTCGTCGTCGCCTTCTTGTTGCCGCCGCGTGCCACGCTAGTGCCTACTCTCCCGTCCGGGTGACCGCCTGTTCCTTCATTTCCGCCACGATGTCGTGCCGGTCGACATCGCAACACACGGCGAGGTCATCTCCAAGACCGATCTCGATGACTGCTTTGCCCGCCGCAGCCAGGCTGAGGAAGGGGCGCGTCGGCTTGCGTACCGAAGCGATCGCCCGCGCTGCACGCGGTGCATCGTTGCGATCCGGCTCACGGGCGGCCTCGTCGATCAGTCGGAGAATCAGATGCCCGGCGCAGAGTGCATCGTCCAGGGAGAAGCTTCCCTCCTGGGCCGCGCAGATGATGACCACGTGTTCGTCCTGAGCAATGTGTCGGCCCACGGCTCCGAGATTCGTGAAGGCGCAGGGGAGCACCCGCCGGCCTTCCTGTCCTGCACCGAGCGCGCGAGTCCCGTTGGTCGTCGTCATAATGAGCTTCTTTTCCTGCACGACGTCGGCGGTGTACTCACGCGGCGAGTTCCCGAGGTCGAAGCCTTCGATCTTGTGACCCTTCCGCTCACCGCAAAGCAGTGTGTCCTCCCGGCCCATCGAGGATGCCAGACGAACCGCCTCCTCGGTCGACTCGGTCGGATAGATCGCCTTCGCACCGTTGGCCAGAGCCTCGATGATGGTCGTCGTCGCTCGCACCACGTCGATGACAACGACGGTCGCCTCTCCGAGCGCGGAGGTATCGACTTCCGGCACCGTGAAGTAGGTGTCGATCCGCATCAGTCGGTGCCGCTCTCCGCCATCATCCGGGCAACGAAGCCGGTGTCCACTTCCCCTCGAACGAAGTATTCATCGTCGACGATACGGCGAAGGAACGGGATCGTGGTCGGAATTCCCTCGATGATGAAGTGATCGAGCGAGTGGCGCGCACGAACGATGGCTTCCTCCCGTGTGTTTCCACTCACGATCAACTTCGCCAGAAGGGAATCGTAGTTCGGGGGCACCCGGTAGCCGGTGTAGATATGAGTGTCGAGGCGAACACCCGGTCCCCCTGGCGGGTGAAACGTCGTGATCGTCCCGGGGCCGGGCGCAAAGTTGCGATCCGGGTCTTCGGCGTTGATCCGGAATTCGATGGCGTGCCGCTGGTGCGGAATGTCGTCCGGTGCGGTCAGGGCCTCACCGGCCGCCACTCGAATCTGCTCCTTCAGCAGATCCACACCGGTCGTCACCTCGGTCACCGGGTGCTCGACCTGGATACGCGTGTTCATCTCCATGAAGTAGAACGACCCATCCGTGTCGAGCAGGAACTCCACCGTGCCCGCCCCGACATAGTCGATCGCCTTCGCCGCGCGTACCGCCGCATCACCCATCTCGGATCGCAGCTCCGGGGTCAGCGCCGGCGAGGGAGCCTCTTCGACCAGCTTCTGATGTCGACGCTGGATCGAGCAGTCACGCTCTCCAAAATGCATCACGCGACCGTGCATGTCGCCGAAGACCTGAATCTCCACGTGCCTCGGCTTGATGATGCACCGCTCGAGGTACACATCCGGATTTCCGAACGCGGCCCGTCCTTCGTTCTGCGCGGCCTGGAAGAGCTTCGGAAAGTCCTCCGCGTTCATGGCCATACGCATCCCCTTCCCCCCACCGCCGGCCGAAGCCTTGATCATGATGGGGTACCCCATCGACTCCGCGATGGGAACTGCCTCTTCCACCGTCGGGACGATCCCTTCCGACCCCGGCACGGTCGGGACACCGACCTCCATCATCGTCGCCCGAGCCGTCGCCTTGTCGCCCATCTGACGGATCTGCTGGGGCGTCGGTCCGATGAAGGTCAGACCCGAACGTGTGCAGATCTCACTGAACTCTGCGTTCTCGGCGAGGAAGCCGTAGCCAGGGTGAATCGCCTCGGCACCCGTGACCTCAGCGGCCGCAATAATCCGCGGGATGTTCAGATAGCTCTCCGCCGCCGACGGAGGGCCAATACACACATCCTCATCTGCGAAGCGAACATGCAACGATTCGCGATCGGCCTCCGAATACACGGCTACCGTCTGGACGCCGAGCTCATGGCAGGCGCGGATGATCCGGAGTGCGATTTCTCCCCGGTTCGCGATCAGAACCTTCTTGAACAAATGTTTATCTCCCGGATCGTCCGGATCCCTCTGCTGCCCGGTTTCTGATCCTTTTCAGGACCCCTCAGGGTCCGTTCGATGTCGCGATCGAGCCTTCAGCTCGGATTCACACGGAACAGTACCTGCCCGAATTCGACAGGCTGGCCGTCCTCGATACAGATCTCCGCGATCGTGCCCGTCACTTCGCATTCGAGCTCGTTCATGAGCTTCATCGCCTCGATAATGCAGAGCGTATCGCCCTCACCGACCCGTCCTCCGACGTCGACGTACGCCGGCGCGTCAGGCGCCGGGGAACGATAGAACGTGCCGACCATCGGGGAGTTGATGTCGATCAGATTGCTCGACGCTACGGGCGGCTCATCCGGTGTCGCGGCCGGAGCCGCTGCCGGGGCTGCGGCAGCCGCCACAGGCATCGGAGCGGCCGGAGCCGCGAGTGCCATCGGTGCCGCACTGACCGGCGGCGTCTTGGACAGGCGAACCTTCGTGCCCCCCCGCTCAATCTCGAGCGAGTCGACACTACTGTCGTCGAGAGCCTTGATGAGCCGTTCTATGAAATCAAAATCGATCATTCGTTTACACTCGGGAGAGGTATTTCTCTTCGCGGCGGTCGATCTTCAGGACATCACCCTCCTCCACGAAGAGAGGGACGTTGATGACCGCGCCGGTCTCTAGGGTAGCGGGCTTGGTTGCCCCCTGAGCGGTATCACCCTTGAAGCCAGGGTCCGTCCGCGTCACTTCGAGCTCGACGAATTGCGGAAGCTCGACGCTGATCACGTTGTCGGCATGCACCAGACCTTCACACGCCATGTTCTCCTTGAGGAACTTCAACTGGTCCTCACCGAGAAGATCCCCGGCGATCGGGATCATGTCGAAGGTGTTGGCGTCCATGAAGTAGTAGATGTCCCCGTCCGTGTAGCTGTAGTTCACGGGGCGTCGCTCGAGCCGAACGTCATTGATCTTTTCGCTGGTTCGGTACGTCCGATCGACCACCGAACCCGTGAGGACGTTCTTGAGCTTGGTGCGCACGAAGGCGCCGCCCTTGCCCGGCTTCACATGCTGAAAATAGGTGATGGCCCAGAGATCGCCGTCGATCTCGATGACCATCCCGTTACGGAAGTCCGCCGTACTGGCCATGCGGTATCTCGTCTGAGGAACGGGTGCGGAGGAGTTAGCCGCGAAGTCGTGCGACCAGCCCCCGAAGCCCAAGAAGATAGCTTTCCACACCGAAGCCATAAACCACACCGGCAGCGACCGGCGAAAGGTACGAATGGCGACGGAATCGCTCGCGGCCTGCCGTGTTCGACAGGTGGGCCTCGACAAAGGGACGATCCACCCCGACGAGGGCGTCCCGCAGGGCGATGGAAGTGTGCGTGTACGCGCCCGGGTTGATCAGAAATCCATCGACCCCGGACGATGCCTTATCGATAAAATCGAGAAGCTCACCCTCGTGATTCGATTGGAAGCTCTCGATCTCGACGCCGAGTTCGTCGGCTAGCGTCGTAAGCATTCGGTCGACGTCTTCGAGCGTGTCGGTCCCGTAGACCTCCGGCTCCCGGCGACCCAGAAGGCGGAGGTTCGGCCCGTGTATAACCGCGATTCTCAACTGTCCTCCCGCGACCCCCACTCCAGCAGGCCCTCGAAGTAACCGG
>JBDGVS010000101.1:0-8262 GCA_039585535.1 Gemmatimonadota bacterium
CACCGCGGTGGTGGTAGGAGGTGTGCCCTCGGCGGGCGTCATCGAGCTTCCCGATTTCCTGATCGGTGCTGCAGCCGACCCCGTCGGCCTCGGTTGGCCGGATGCACTCCTGGCCGCGTGGCTCTTTGCCAGCCTCGCGATGGCGACGGTGGTCATCCGGGCTCATGTGCGGCTCCGAGCGGAGCGCCGCACGTGGGTCCGTCAGGAGGTGGATGGGCGAGCGGTCTTCGTTTCTCCTGATCGTGGCCCGGCCGCCGCGGGCATCGTCAGACCCTGGATCGTCATCCCGAAGTGGATTCTGGAGCTGCCAGAGAGGCAGCGCACGCTCGTTGTCCTCCATGAGTCGGAGCATGTGAGTGGCGGGGACACTGTGCTGCTCCCGCTCGGGCTCGCGCTCGTTTGTGCGTCGCCATGGAACCCGATTGCCTGGTGGCAACTCGCGCGGATGCGTACCGCCATGGAGGTCGACTGTGACCGGAGGGTCCTCCTCCGTCGTCCCGAGCCCGCGATCTACGGTGACAGCCTGCTGGTTGTAGCAGCCCGAGCCACGGACACCGGGTTGGCGCTCGCGGCGTTCAGTGAACGGCGTGGTAGTCTGCATCGGCGGATCGTCGCCATGACGCACCGCGGGAGCAGCTCGTCCCCGATCCGGCCTTCGATCCAGACACGGTTCAGCCCCTGACAGGTGAAGCGCTCCGCGCTGAGCCGGCGTTCACGCCCTTCACTGTGGCGCCGTCTATCACGAACCGGAACGAGGTCATCCAGGCGATGACCGACTCCTATCCGCCACTACTCCGCGATGCCGGGGTCGGGGGGACGGTGCGCGTCTACTTCTTCATCAACAAGGAGGGTGTCGTCGAGCAGGTGCGTCTCGACGACAGCTCGGGTCATGCGGCGCTGGATGACGCTGCGTTGAACGTCGCGGGGGCATACCGCTTCACTCCGGCGCAGCACTTCGACGAACCGGTGCCGGCGTGGGTTTCCTTTCCGATCACCTTCCAGGTGCGCTAGCGCCGTCGGGAGGAAGTAGCCGAAGGAACACAGAGACGCCGGCCGTGGTCGGCCCTGGTCGCGTCACCATGGGTGGCGCGGCCAGAATCGTACCCTACGTTCGATCATGCCTTACATCGACCAGATCCCTGTCGAGCGCGCCACGGGCCTGCTCAAGAAGCTCTACGACGAAGCGCTGAGTCGCGCCGGTCGTATCTGGCACATCGTCCATATCATGAGCCAGAATCCGCGGGCCATGGACACGTCGATGAAGTTCTACGCAGCCATCATGTTCGGCTCCTCGCCGCTGTCGCGGTGGCAGCGAGAGATGCTCGCGGTGGTCACGTCGAAGGCGAACGACTGCTTCTACTGAACGCAGGCGCATGCGCATGACCTCCGTGCTGAGGTCGAGGATCTCTTCGTCAGTGACAGGGACAGGGACGCGTTCGTGCACGCCATTGCTCGTGACTGGCGGACGGCCGGCCTGCCCGAGGCCGATCAGGCACTCTGCGAGTATGCGGAGAAGCTGACGCGCCAGCAGCGAGACATGGGGCCAGCCGACCTCGACGCCCTCCGGGCGCACGGCTTCGACGATCGTGCAATCCACGACGCGACCCAGGTCATCGGCTACTTCAATTACATCACTCGTGTAGCCGACGCCCTGGGTGTCGAGCCCGAAGATTTCATCGAGCCGTGGGGTTTGGAGTAGCGGTGTATATTCCCGGGTCGAGTCGATCTCAGCCTGTCTTCTGATGGAAACCAAACGCCCGACGATTCCTGCCGCCGAAGAGATCCTCGGCGGGTACTTTCCGGTCCTCGATCACGGCTTCGTATCTCTGGTCGACTATATGGGTTCGGACGAGGACGTCGAACGGGCGGCGCGCGTGAGCTACGGCTTCGGCACGCGCCAGGTGTCGGCAACGCGTGGCCTCGTGCGATACCTGCGGCGGCATCGGCACACGACGCCCTCCGAGATGGTCGAATTCAAGTTCCACTGTGCGATGCCGATGTTCGTGGCGCGTCAGTGGATCCGTCATCGCACTGCCTCGGTCAACGAGCTTTCGGCGCGCTACTCGCTGATGCCGCTGCTCTTCTACAAGCCAGCCCCCGAGCAGTTCGCGCTTCAGAGCCAGTCGAACAAGCAGGGCCGAGAGGGCGGGGCGCCGGAGGCAGTCTATCGAGAGGCGGTCGAGCGTTGGGAGCGGATGCGCTCCGAGGCGGGCGATGCGTATCGGTGGATGCTGGAGGAAGACGTGGCACGCGAGATCGCCCGAATCGATCTGCCGGTGTCGATGTATACCCAGTGGTATTGGAAGATCGACCTGCACAACCTGCTTCACTTCCTCTCCCTGAGGGTCGATCCCCGGGCGCAGTGGGAGATCCAGCAGTTCGCGCGGGTCATCGCGGCGATGGTGAAGCGGGTCGCCCCGCTCTCGTACGAAGCCTGGATCGACTACGATCTGCAGGCCGAGCCGCTCACGCGTGTCGAGCGGGAGGTTCTTTCCAAGCTGGTGACGGGAGGCGACGACGGGATCGCCGCACGGGATGGTGCCGCAGTGTCGACCGACGAGATGAAGGCTGCAGGCCTCTCAGGCCGCGAAGTGGGCGAACTCGTAGAGAAGCTCCAGGCACCTGATCGCCCGGACTTCACCGTGGATCTAGCGGACATGGTGAGCGCGGACGAGATGGGCGCCCGTATGTATGAGGCCGTGCCGGACAGCGGACTGGACTAGCTCCTCGCTACTTCACCCACACGGTCTTGGCGTTGGTGAACTCGAGGATGCCGAGCGGGCTGAGTTCGCGACCGTAGCCACTCGCCTTCGTGCCTCCGAAGGGCAGGCGCGGGTCTGACTTCACGATCCCGTTGACGAAGCAGTTGCCGGCGTCGAGTTGTTCCGCCGCGATCCGCTCGCCCCGGTCGACATCCGCGGTGTACACGGACGCACCGAGTCCGAACGACGTGTCGTTCGCGATGCGAATGGCATCGGCTTCGTCCACGGCCGGCAGAATCGAGGCGACAGGTCCGAAGAGTTCTTCTTCGTAGGCCGCCATCCCGGGCCGGACGTCAGCGAGAATCGTCGGCGGATACCACGCGCCGGGTCTGTCTGGGATTTGGCCGCCCGTCACCAGGCGAGCGCCGGCGTCGATCGAACGCCGCACCTGATCGTGAAGCTCGTCGCGTAGATCGAGCCGGGCCATCGGACCGACTCCTGTGCCGGCATCGGTCGGATCGCCGACGACCCACGTCGCCATGGCGTCCTCCACCTTCCGTTCGAAGGCGTCACGAACCGACTCTACGACCACGAAGCGTTTGGCGGCGACGCAACTCTGTCCGGTGTTGAGGAGTCGCCCCATGGCACAACTCGTCGCAGCCGCGTCGAGGTCGGCGTCGGCAAGTACGACCGACGGATCACTGCCACCCAGCTCCAGGACACACTTCTTGATCGCCGCTCCAGCTCGTGCGGCAACGGAGCGTCCCGCGCGGACGCTGCCGGTCAGGCTGACCGCGCGGACACGTGGATCGTCGATCAACGTGCCCGTGGTCTCCAGGTCCACGAACAGGTTGGTGAAGAGACCTGTCGGATAGCCGGCATCACGGAACAGGTTCTGAATTGCCAGGGCGCATTGCGGTACACTGGGCGCGTGCTTCAGGATCGCGCTGTTCCCGGCCGTCATCGCGGGGACGGCGAAGCGGATGGCCTGCCAGAAGGGGAAGTTCCATGGCATGATCCCGAGGACGATGCCGAGGGGCCGATACGTCCAGTAGCTCCGACTCGCATCGGTGACTGCCGTGACCGGACTCAGCTGCTCGCCCGCGTGCTCCGCGTAGTACTCACAAAGCCAGGCGCACTTCTCTGCTTCAGCGACAGCCTGCGAAATCGGTTTGCCCATCTCGAGCGTCATGAGCGTCCCGAATTCGTCTTTTCGCTCGAGAAGCAGCCGGCCGACCGATCCCAACCGCCCGGCCCGCTCGGCGAGGGGCACGGAGCGCCACTCCAGGTGAGCCGCGTGCGCCGCGATGAGCGCAGCCTCTACGGCGTGCGAGTCCTGGGTATCGAAGCGCGCTTCCTCCCGACCGGTCGCCGGGTTGATCGATGCGAAGTCCATGAAGTCGACGGTGGGGGGAGTGCGGGTCGCAGGGAACGGGGCCCGGGCGTTCCGGGGTCAGCCGCATTCTAGCGACCGCCGTACCGAACGGAAGGCGACGACCCGGAACTTCCGCGCTCTCGCTCGGGTTGGTTGGGCGGTCTACCATGGTGATCAGTGCGCTGCTCTCCCGGCGTGCTTCCTGTGCCCCCTGTCGTTCGCCCATGTCCAAGGCTCTCCCTATCGCGGCGCCCGGCGCTCCGGCCATCGCGCCGACGCCTCCGGAGAGTGCACACGCGCGTGCGAATGCCAGCCCGGGTGTGCCAGAGGTCGAGCTCCGGGCACTCGACCAGCTCTGGTTCCAGGTCTCGGGCACGGTGTGCAACCTCCGGTGCAACCACTGCTTCATCTCATGCTCTCCGGAGAACCACTCGTTCTGGTTCCTGTCCCGGGCCGAGGTGGCCGCCCACCTGACAGACTCGGTGCGGCTCGGCGTGAAGGAGTACTACTTCACGGGCGGGGAGCCGTTCATGAATCGGGAGATGCTCCAAATCCTCGAGGACACCCTGGCGCTCGGCCCGGCGACGGTGCTCACGAACGGGACGCTCCTTCCCCAACGCACCGTCGACCGCCTCGCCGCCCTCGCGGAAGCATCGCCCTACACGCTCGAGCTCCGCGTGAGTATCGACGGCGTCACAGAAGCGATGAATGATGCCATCAGAGGCGCGGGGTCGTTCGAGCGTGCCATCGGCGCGGTGGGACGGCTGGCCGCTGCCGGCTTCCTGCCGATCATCACGACGATGCGGACATGGGAGGACGCCGAGACCGACGGGATGCTCGGCGCGTTTCGGAAGGCGCTCGCCGCCGTCGGTTACGATCGGCCTCGGATCAAGATCCTGCCCCCCCTTCGCATCGGGGCGGAGGCGGACCGTGACCGGCCCTACAGCGACGTCGAGTTCGTGGATCACGACATGATGAGCGATTATCCTGCGGAGCAGCTCCTCTGCTCCGGGGCTCGCCTGGTCACTGCGGAGGGCGTGTGGGCGTGCCCGATCCTGCTCGACTACCCGTCGGGACGGCTCGGGGACACGCTGAACGAGGCCGCGGCGCGGCCCGCGCGTCTGGCGGAGCAGGCCTGCTACACGTGTTGGGTGAACGGCGCGATCTGTTCGAACATGCCGGGCTTCACCGCCGACGCGACGTGACGGGTCCACGCGATCCGCCGGCACCGGATCCCGTGGACGGAGGGCTGGCGGGGGCCGGGCGTATCGCGGTGTTCGGCGGGATCTACTCGAACCATCTCGCCTTTGCGGCCGCTGTGGCGGATGCTCGGGCGCGTGAAGTCGACGCGATGCTGTGTCTGGGGGACCTGGGTGCCTTCGGCCCGAACCCGGACAAGGTGTTTTCGATTCTCCGACAGAACGCGATTCCGGTGGTGAAGGGGAATTACGACGACTCCATTGCCCGAGGTCTCGACGACTGTCAGTGCGGCTACACCGATCCGCGTGACAACCACTATGCACGTCTTTCGTATCGGTACACGTTCGAGAAGACGTCCCCTGAGAATCGGGCCTTCATGGCGGACTTTCCGGATGAGATTCGGTTCCGCCTCGGTGGACTGGAGGTGCTGGCCTGTCACGGCAGCCCGCGCCTTACCAATGAGTTTCTGTGGGAGTCGACCACGCCCACACACTTCCTGGACAAGCTCGCCCGCGACGCTGGCGTGGATGTGATCCTCGGCACGCACACGGGCATGCACTGGGTCCGACGGTGGGATGCGGCTGAGGGCGCGGCGGCTGCAGATATGGCCGGCGCCTCCTCGAGGGCGTACGTAAACGTCGGAGCGCTCGGCCGGCCTGCGAACGACGGGCAGACCGACGTCTGGTATGCGATCGTCGGCGCCGAGGATCGGGAATTGTCCGTGGAGTTCGTTCCGGTCTCGTACGATCACGAAGCACTGGCGAGCGAGATGCGGGCTGAAGAGCTTCCCGAAGAGTTCGTCGAGACGATTCTTACCGGATGGTGGACCACATGTCTGGAGATCCTTCCAGGAAAGGAACGAGCGCGTGGACGCTGGTGACGCCGTGAACGGAGCGGCCATCCGCCTTTTCGTCACCGGCGGGACCTTCGACAAGGAGTACGATGAGATCCACGGGTCGCTCGAGTTCCGCGACACGCATCTGCCCGACATGCTCGAGATGGGTCGGTCTCGACTGGACGTTCGTGTCCGGACGCTGATGATGGTCGACTCTCTGGAGATGTCCGACGCAGACCGCGGACTGATCGCGAGCAACTGTCGCGATGCACCGGAGCCATTCATCGTCATCACACACGGCACGGACACGATGGTCGAGACCGCTCGCGTGCTGGCCGAGCAGGTCCCTGACAAGACGATCGTTCTGACCGGGGCGATGATCCCGATAGCATTCGGGAGTTCGGATGGCCTCTTCAATCTCGGTGGCGCGCTGACCGTGGTTCAGGTGCTGCCGCCCGGTGTCTACGTCACGATGAACGGACGTGTCTTTTCGTGGAACGAGGTTCGGAAGAACCGCGCTACCGGAGTCTTCGAGGCGACGACCTAGTCTCCGTCCTGGCGACCTCGACCCTCCGGCGGACGGGGGCGCCTGAAGCGGATGTTCTCTGTCTGGCGACGGAGCTCGCGAAAGCGCGCGTCAGAGCGCATTTCATCCCAGGCCGGATCCGACCGGATCCCGAGCACGGCGGGATCACCACGCTCGAGCGCGGCAACGAGCAGATCGAACGCTTCGTCTCGATTCCCGAGCGCAGCGTGAGCCGTCGCGATGTCCATGGACGATACCCGTCGGCCAGCTTCTTCGAGTGCCTCGACGCGCGCCAGAGTCCAGCTCCAGTACCCGCGCTCACCTTCGGCTTCGATCGCTGATTCCAGTGCGGTTACGTCGGCGCGACTCGGGGCGTTCGGCGCCCCCGACGTTTGCCAGCCCCTCACGCTACCCAGTGCACCGTCGACGTCACCGAGTGCGATTCGCGACCGGGTCAGCATATCCCACGCCGGGTCCATTTCAGGGGCTATTTCGACCAGCTCCGTCAGGACTCGGCTGGCTTCGGAGTAGCGGCCCGCGCTGACGTACTGTCGGGCACGGAACGCTACCTCACGTGCCGCATCCGGAGGTGTCGAGGCCGGCCCCCGACTCTCTACCGAAAAGCGCCGCACGCGCTCCTCGATGCGTTCGCCCAATGAAGTCACCGACGCGACCCACGCGGTATCCAGCACGTCCATGTCGATGAGTATCGAGTCACCGCTGTCGCGCATGGTTACGACATGAACCCCTTTCGATGCGGGCGGGGCCGGAATAATCGGCGCCCCCGTCACCTGTGGCATGCTTCGCTCGATGAGCGCGAGCACCTCTCGGGCCTCGGCGGATCCGGAGTCGAGCTCCATCGCTGCCATCGCTTCCTCGTGAGCCTGCGTCAGCTCCGGTGTGGAGGGCTCCTCCTCGTCGAGGCTGATCAGGAAGCGCGCCCCGGCCAGTCCGGCCAGAGCGGGGGCGAAGTCAGGATCCTCCCGGATCGCGTCTTCGAAGTACGCGAAGGCCATGCGATACCCCTCCGGCGTTCCTCGTTCGTACTCGTATCGCCCGCGGAAGTACGCGTCCTGGGCCGCGGGGTCCACCTCGACGGCTGCCGCCGTGAAGACGGCCGGGTCGTACTGACTCGCTACTTCGGCCACGACTTCCTGCGCGATCTCGGTCTGGAATGCCAAGACGTCGTCGACCTGCTCGCGATCCCACTGAAGGGTTTCGATGTGCGAGTCACTGGGTGCGTGGATGAGCTGCAGCGTCACGCGGGTGCGCTCAGGTGTGCGCGTGACCGAACCCTCTACGATGACGTCGACCCCTAATTCTCGACCGATCGTTGGCATGTCCATCGTGGTCCCGTCGTACCGCATGACGCTCGTTCGGGAGACGACCCGGATTTCGTCGAGCATGCTCAGCTTGGCGATGAGCTCCTCGTGCATACTCGACGTGAAATACGCTTGCTCGTCTCCTGGAGAGAAGTCGTCCAGGGGCAGGACAGCGATGGAGCGAATCGGCTCGCTGGGGTCGTAGGACGCGGCCCGAACAGCGGACGGCGTGGTCGTCGGCTCCGTGAAGTCGCCGACCCCCTGACGCGCTAGATACAGCCCGAGTCCCCCGGTCGCAGCGA
>JBDGVS010000102.1:0-7823 GCA_039585535.1 Gemmatimonadota bacterium
CCTTGTTGGTGTGCATCGGCATGCCGCCCCCGGGCTCCATCACAAATCGACGCATCGCGAAGTTCGGGCCCTGGTCTGGACCGATGAGAACCTGAACCTTGGTGGCGGTCCCGGCCGTGACCACTTGGGCGGGCATCGAGTCGGCCTGACGAACGGACATGCATGAACCTCCGGAGAGTGTATCGATGATCAGATGCCGACAGTGGAGCGAATGTCGCGAACCGACGCAACTACCGGTGTGCGCCCGGCCCCGTATCATCCCGGCAGCGTCCTTGGTGCTCGCTGGAATATTGACGCTGTCGAGCTGCTCCAACGACGACGAGCCTCCGCCCCCGATCCCCGTCGAGGAGCGCACGCCGAAGCTGCTCCTGATCGGCATCGACGGTGTGCGCGTCGACGTCCTCGCGGAAGTCTCGACCCCCAATCTCGACGCCCTCGCGAGCGGTGGGACCTTCACGGGGAGGACGCGCACGACCACGCCATCCGTCAGCGGACCCTCCTGGTCGTCCATGCTCACGGGCGTGTGGCCGGAGAAACACGGCGTCACCGACAATGAGTTCGGTGGCCGGCGGTACGATGAGTATCCGGGCTTTCTGACACGAATCGAAGTGGAACGCCCGCAGCTGTCGACGTTCGCTGTGGTCGACTGGGTCCCTCTCATGCAGCTGGAGGGAGGCTCGACCGCCGTCGGGCCAGAGGTGGACCGGCGCGAGTTGCTCGACGGATACGAACTGGGCTGGGCCCAGGCAGACGCCCAGGCCACGGGCCTTACCGTGGAGCACCTGTCCACCGCTGACCCAGACGCACTGTTCGTCTATCTGGGAAACCCCGACGAGACCAGTCATCAGTCCGGGTCCATCGGCGCCGAATACCGGGAGGCCATCGCGCTCTCCGACCAGCATGTGGGGCGCATCGTCGATGCCGTGCGCGCCCGCCCGACGTTTCCAGGCGAGAACTGGCTCGTGATCGTCAGCACCGATCATGGTCGGACCTCCGAAGGAGGGCACGGCGGCGATTCCCCGGTAGAGATGACCACCTTCATCCTCACGAGCGGCCCCGGCGCTGCAGTCGGAGCGTTCGATGGGGAGTCGTTCATCGTCGACGTAGCCGTAACCGCGCTCACTCACCTCGGAATCGACATTGACCCGGAGTGGGGACTCGACGGGAGAGCCGTAGGATTGCGTTGAGCCAGGACGGGTCCGGCGTATACCTGGGGTGATCACAAAAAAATGACCCGGTGAGGCAAGCCTCACCGGGTCTTATGCGGAGGCAACCGTGACCCTCCCGCCAACAGCCACCTCGCATACGGTCGGGCCCGCCGGAAGCCCCTGCCCTGAACTTCCGGCAAGACCCGGGAGCTGGTCGGTGAATCGGGTGGAGTGCAGGACCCTCATCCTCGAAGCACAGCTCCTCATCTGCTGAAGGAGGATACCGAAGCCGCGGAGGGCCTACCGTCGGGGGAAATGCACAGCGGCCTGTCAGGACTTCCCCTACAGTACGGTGCTACCGGATGTGATCAGCCCTTGGGGCGATACAGCGAAATCCGGAGCGGCGGATCGATGTGGTAATCGAAGTGGAGCTTGTTTTCTCCGGCAACGATCACCTTGGAGATCTTCTGCCGAGGCTTCGACTGATCCCTGCCACCGCGTTCATTCTCGACGATCGCAACTCCCGCATCAGGCAGTCGCTCGGCGGCCACCTGAGCCTTTTCGAGGAGCCGGTCCAGAAGAAGCTGCTCGGTCTCGGACTGCACTTCGCCCGACGCTTCACTGGTCAGATGTACTGTCTCGATGAGCTCGTATTCCGTCTCTAACTGCTCGGGCGTCAACGAGCGTTCGCGATCCCGACGGAAGCCAACCTCATTGAGCGCCTTCCCCTCGAACTCGAAGGTGACGCTCTGATACGTGTTGCCGTAGAGGCGAAAAGTCCTCGACATCGTCGATCAAGTTCCTGGATTGAGTAACGCTGCGAGCTCTTCAGGAGTGAGCTTGTCAGCTGCCTTGGAGCCGAGCCCCTGGGGCGAGCGCGACTTGCCGCCGCGCTTCGATGCCGCTCTGGTTTCGGTCTGGGGAACACCTGCGTAGTCATACTCCGGCAGGTGGATCTTCGCCACAGCCCGCCCGAGTCGGTGCTCGAGGCTTTTGAGTGCGCCCAGGTCTCCCGCCGTCACGAAGGTGATCGCGGTTCCGGTCGCACCCGCCCGTCCGGTACGGCCGATGCGGTGGACGTAGTCCTCAGGGTCGAGCGGAACGTCGTAGTTCACGACGTGGCTGATTCCGTCGACATCGAGTCCGCGCTGGGCAACGTCGGTCGCGACGAGGAAGCGAACCTTGCCCGTCGCGAAGCGCTCCAGTGCACGGGTCCGGTACTTCATCTGCTTGTTCGAGTGCATCACGTCGACGCTCTTACCCTCGCGCTGGAGGCGAGCCTCGAGGACATCCGCGCCGGCCTTGGTCCGGGTGAAAATGAGGACCTGATCCCATCCGTCCTCTTTCATGAGCTCGAGAAGGAGATCGGGCTTCATCTCGGGCTTCACCGAATAGAACTTCTCTTCGATGCCCTCTGCTGTCGTTCCGGGCGGCGTCGCTTCGACCCACACGGCCTCGTTGGTCATACGCAGAGCGAGGTCGTGGACGCCGTTCGGCATGGTCGCACTGAAGAGCATCGTCTGGCGCTTCTTCGGCATCCCTCTGAAGATCTCTTCGATCTGCGGCCGGAAGCCCATGTCCAACATCCGATCGGCCTCGTCGAGCACCAGGTAGTTCACCTTGCTCAGATCGACACGCTTCGACTGCATGTGGTCGATGAAGCGTCCGGGCGTCGCTACGATCACCTCGAAACCCTGTTCGAGTGCCGTGATCTGCGGCCCGTAGCTCACGCCCCCGAAGATGGCTTCTGAGCGGACGCTCGTGCCTTTGGAGAAGGCGACGGTGTCGTCCGACACCTGCTGAGCGAGCTCACGAGTGGGGCACAGAACCAGCACTTGAAGTCCACCGCCGACGTTCAGTCGCTCCAACGCCGGGATCATGAACGCCCCCGTCTTACCCGTCCCGGTCTGAGCAATGCCCACGACATCGGTTCCGGTCAGTCCGGCCGGGATGGCCTGCGTCTGAATCGGAGTGGGGATGGTCCAGCCCAGAGCCTCGATGGCCGCCAGGCGCTCAGGCGACAGCCCGAGGTCCGAAAACTTCTTTTCTTCCGACACGTTTGTCCTTCTTCACGGGTGCTCCGACCGTGATTTCGTCTCACCCGAGGTCGGAACAATTACGCCGGAAAGGTAATGGACGGGGCCGATCGGTCGAAGGCAGAGGGAGCGAACCCGCCAAAGACCGGCTGTGGCGCCCCGCCGGACTCGGGTCCGGCCACGTTCCTTGCAAAGCCGTGGGCTCTCTGACAACTTGCCGTCCGGATGGGAGGAACGCGCCTCTCCGATCAGCGAACCAGCCAGAAAAGGGTGCCCCGAGCGCCCTGAGTCGATGGACGCGAACAACACCGATTCCGCCCGCACTGCGGTTCTCTTCGTCTGCCTCGGCAACATCTGCCGCTCCCCACTCGCAGAGGGAATCTTCCTCCATCTGGTCGAGCAGGCCGGACTGTCGGAACGCTTCGAGATCGACTCGGCCGGGACAGGCGCGTGGCACGTGGGCGAGCTTCCGGACGCGCGCGCGACGATCGTAGCGAGCCAGCATGGTGTCGACCTCACGAGCCGTGCGCGACAGATCACCGTCGACGACCTCTCGCACTTCGACTGGGTGATCGCGATGGATCGCGAGAATCTGCGCAACGTCGAGCGCATGGCTCTGTCCGCTGGATCGGACGCCGAGATTCACCTGCTCCGCGCCTTCGACAGGACGGGCGAGGGCGATGAGGTACCCGACCCGTACTACGGCGGTGCCAGCGGCTTCGAGAACATCTACGAGATGGTCCACCGCTCCTGCCTGGTGCTCCTGGACCGACTTCGCGCGGCGTGACCCAACTCCCGGCCGCAGTCCGGGAGTCGATCGAGGAAGTCGCCCGTTCTGAGAAGCTGGGCACCCATATCGAGCGGATCGATCCTGTAGCCGGTGGGTGCATCAGCCAGGCAGCGGCGCTCACCCTCGATAGCGGCACCCGCCTCTTTCTCAAATGGAGGGAGAAGCCGCCCTCGGGGATGTTCGAGGCAGAGGCTGAGGGTCTTCGAGCCCTGCATGCAGCCGCCGCAGACGCTCCGGCGGAGGTACTCATCCCGCTCCCGATAGCCCACGACGATGACGCGGCCATGGGATGGCTGCTCATGCAATGTGTGAGTCCCGGCCAGCGAACCGCCGCCACCGACGAAGCGTTAGGACGCGCGCTCGCTGCGATCCACGGCGCAGATACCGCCTCACTGTGGGGGTGGGCTACCGACAACTGGATCGGATCTCTGCCTCAGTCGAACCGATCGCACTCGAGGTGGAGCCACTTCTGGAGGGAGGAACGGATTGCACCCCAACTGGGGCGTGCGCGAGTCTCGCAGCGCTGCCGTGAGGGGGTCTTCGATCAGCTGATCGAAGTGATCCCTGACGCCCTCGGTGGCGAGGGTCCGGAGGAGCCACCCATCGCCCTCCTGCACGGCGACCTGTGGGCAGGCAACGCCTACACGTCGACCGAGGGCGCTCCCGTGCTCATTGATCCCGCCGTGTTCCGGGGCGATCCGGAAGTCGACATCGCGATGACAGAACTCTTCGGCGGCTTTGGAGAACGCTTCTACGCGGCATACTCCGACGTACGACCGATCAGCGCCGAGTACCGGAGCCACCGGCGCGATCTCTACCAGCTCTACTACCTGCTGGTGCACGTGAATCTGTTCGGGGCGTCCTACGAGGCAGGCGCCGTCATGTCGGCGGAACGAGTCGTTCGCGCGCTACGCTAGCGTGCCGCGCCCACCATCGATGCTATCCGCCTGAACGCGTCTTCGAGGACTTCATCCGACGTCGCGAAGCTGAGGCGGACCCAGCGATCGTCTCCGAACGCGGCGCCGGGCACGAGGGCGACACCCTCCCGCTCGAGCAGCGCCGAACACCACGCTGTCGCGTCCTGGACCTCGTCATCGAAGAAGCCATCGACCCGGAAGAACAGGTAGAACGCCCCGGCCGGCTGAACAAAGGCAACGTCTGGAAGGGACTCCGTCATCCGAGCGACCACCAGGTCGCGACGACGGCGGAAGGCCTCACCCATCGTCCGCTGCGAGGCCTCGGCCTGGGCGCGGTCCGAGAATGCAGCCAATGCCGCCATCTGAGACGGCGTCGCTGCGTTCGAGGTCATCTGGCTCTGCAGGGCAGTGAACTTCCGCGCCAGCTCGGGCTCGGTGTACGAGAACCCGATCCGCCAGCCGGTCATCGCATACCCTTTCGATGCGCCGTCGATCAGAACGAACGGCCCGAGCGTTCCGAGCGGCAGGTCGAGGATGCCCGGAGTGGCAGAATCGCCGTCATGGTGGATGTCGCGGTAGATCTCGTCGGAGATCAGCCAGACCCCGTGTTCGCGGCACCAATCCGCGATCGCAGCGAGCTCATCCAGCGTGTAGACCGCCCCGGTCGGATTCGAGGGGGAGTTCACGATGAGTCCACGGGTGGAGTCGGTCAGCGCCGCATCCAGCTCTGCCGGGGTGACCTTGAAGTCCCGATCTTCCGCTCCAAACACCTCCACGGGCTCTGCCCGGGCGATGGTGACCAGGTCTGGATACGTGGTCCAGTACGGAGCGGCGACGAGCACTTCGTCGCCCGGGCCGAAGAGTGCGAAAATCGTGTTGAAGAGTGCCTGCTTGGCACCCGCCGTGACGACCACGCCCTCCGCGGCGCATTCGCGCCCTGACCGATCGCTCAGGTGCCGGGCAATGGCGGCCCGCAGCTCCGGCATGCCAGCCGGCGGCGTGTACCGCGTACGACCGTCACGGATCCCGTCGATCGCCGAGTCGGAAATGAACGCGGGCGTATCGAAGTCGGGCTCGCCGGCGCTCAGATTGATGATGTCGCGCCCTTCCGCCGCCAGCTTCTTCGCCAGAGTACTCACGGCAATCGTGGCGGACGGCTTGAGCTTTTCGACGTTCGAACTGAACTGCATGCGGCCTCTCTCGGTGTCGCGGGGCTCAGAATATGGCGTCAGGCCACATCCCGTGAAAGCTTCCGGCCCATGACACACGCCCGCCCCACGTTCTACTACGACTTCATCGATCCGCTCTCGCGCCTCATGGCCGGAGAATTCGCCCTGCTGGAGGATCGGGGGGCAGATGTGGTCGAATGGATGCCTTTCGAGCTCCGGCCCCCGCCCACTCCGCTCACGAGCCAGGACGATCCGGAGTTCGCCACTCGTTGGGTACGAGCGGGCTCCGAAGACGACCAGGGAAGAGCGTTCTCACCGCCCGCGCTCGTCCCCTGGACGCGTAAGGCTCATGAGCTTGTTCTCCACGCCGCCGAGTCCGGTCGGGAGACACCGGTTCGCGAGCTCATCTTCGAAGCCTACCTTTTCGAGGGCCGCGACATCGGCCGTGTGGACGTGCTCGTGGACCTTGCTCGCGTCGCGGGCCTGGACACATCGGAGGCCAAAGCCGTGCTCGACGTCGACCGCTTCGAGGCACGAGTCGCGGAGCTGAGAGCAGAGGCATCAGAGGTCGGGATCACGACAACACCGACGCTGAGGGTGGGCGACAGGTTGCTTCAGGGCTTCCACAACGCCTCCGGCATCCGCACCTTTCTCGGCACCTGATTCTCATCGTCGAACCAAAACGCAGCGCACCCATGGCCGGCTATCAACGCAAGACCGCGGATTCCCCGAAGGAAATCCTTCAAAAGGCGGAAGGATTCCTTCCCGAGCTGCTCGGACTCAGCCGGTCCAAGGAGTCGGGCCACAGCGCCACGTACAACGGCGCCGAAGGCACGGTCACGATCTCCGCGCACCGGCATGGTCCCTATACGGATGTGGTCGCGAACACCGACCGCTTGCGTACCTCCAGGCTCGACTACGAGGTGCAGCGATTCCTGAATCTGCTGCCGTATGAACCGGGCGACCTGGGCGGGCCTGGATCCGGCGAGCCCTCCTGACGGCAAAACCCATGCAATCTTTCGAGGACCTCGGCGTCACTCCGGAAATCACCGAGGCCCTCGCGGCCGAGGGGATCGAGTTCGCCACCCCCCTGCAAGAGGCCACGATTCCAGTGGTCCGTCAGGGAAACAATGTCATTCTCGAGGCCGGACCGGGTGCGGGCGTGCTCGTCGCGTGGGCGGCAGGGCTGCTTGACCGGATCGACACCGACGGGGACGGCACGAAGGCCCTCGTCCTGTGCGCGACACGGGACGTCGCCGACAGGCTCGCGGAGTCCACAGCGCGTCTTAGCGCGGGCACGGATCACCGCGTTGGGGCACTCGGCTCTTCCTGGGTGCTGGCCGAGCGAGCGGATTTCCTCTTCGCTACGACGGAAGATGCCCTGGCGGCGCTCGGCGCCGGAGCTCTCGCAGTCGAGGGGCTCCAGGCGATCGTGATCGACCAGGCCCACCTCGTTGAAGAGGTCAGCGGCCTGGCGCAGATAGAACGCGTCTTCGAATACGGCCCTGCAGGGACACAACGCATCCTGAGCGCCCTGCCGCTGACGGACGGCGTCTCGGACCTCGCGGATCGGCACTTCAAGCGTGCGGTGACGCTCCCGAGCGAAGAGGGTGATGCACCCGCACGGGGCGGTGTGCGATTCCGTATCACCGCCGAGCCACGCGAAGCCGGTGCACTGCGGGTAATCGGGGATGTCCTGAACGAAGGTGCCCGACACGCGCTGGTCTATTGCCGAACGGAAGATCGGGCGGCAGACCTCGGTG
>JBDGVS010000103.1:0-7802 GCA_039585535.1 Gemmatimonadota bacterium
AAGGCGCTCGGGAGGCTGGTCGCGGTAAAGGTTCTGCTCCCTGGTCGGGCAGATGAAGAGACCGCACGGCGTCGCTTCGAACGGGAGGCGAAGGCGGCGGCGTCGCTCGTCCATCCTCACGTAGTGCAGGTCTTCCGTTTTGGTCGGCTAGCCGACGAGACGCCCTACCTCGTGATGCGGTTCGTGAAGGGACGCACGATGGAGGAGCGGCTGAAGGCCGAGGGACGCCTTTCGGCCGACCTCGCTCGACGGGTCCTCCACGACGTGACGTCAGCACTCGCCGCTGCACACGCCCAGGGCATCGTCCACAGAGACGTGCGCCCAGCCAACATCCTCTGGGATGAGGAGGCGGACTCCGCGAATCTGACGGACTTCGGGATCGCGGCGTTACTCACGACGGGCGGGGACGAAGCGACGAGGCTGACCAAGACAGGTCAGATGGTTGGTGACCCGCGTTACCTGAGTCCCGAGCAGCTGCTCGACAAGGATCTCACCGAACTCGCTGACATGTACGCCGTCGGTATTCTGGGGTACGAGCTGTTCACCGGTGACGGCCCGTATGACGCGAAGACGAACACGCAGTGGATCACCGCGCACCTGTCGGCCGACCCGAAGGATCTTCGCCACCTGCGCCCGGACATCGAGCCCGAGGTCGCCGACCTTCTCAAGCGGTGTCTGAATCGCGAGCCGAATCATCGCCCCAGTGCCGCGGACGCTGCCCGCGTGTTGAGTGGTGAAGCCGGGCTCCACTCGACCGGGGGCCACGCAACGAGCGGTAGCTTCGATTCGGCGGCGGATGTCCAGCAGCTCATCCGTCGACGAGTCCCACAGATCGTACTGGTCGCCGGAGCCGCGGCGATGGGCTTCATCGGGATCGTGTCCGATTTGGTCGACAGGGGGACGTTGGGTCAGATCTTCTGGGATCTCAGCTTGCCCTTCGCTATTTGTGGCGTGGCGGCATCTACTGTGGTGGCCTGGTTCCATGGCGAGAAAGGAAGGCAGGAGGCCAGCGTCCTGGAATGGATCCTTTTGGGCGTGATCGCCGTCATCTGGATCGCGATCAGCGCATGGATGGTCGTCGGGCGTTAGCCCCCGGGTGGGCCCGAGTCCAGTGGCCGCCGGCCCGCGCATCCGGTTAGCTTCGAGCGCTCGCTTCGCTGTCCCCAGGTCTGGATTGCCATTCATGACGTATGTCGCTCGCCTCTTCGCTCCCCGCCTCTCTGTCGGACGTTCCCGCGCCGTGGCCACGCTGGCCGCCGCTGTGTGTCTGACGACCGCTGTACCGCTTGCCGCACAGGCCCCGGCCAACGTGCCCGACGACGCGCCTGCCCGGTACCATCCGCTACCGACCCTTCGGGAGCAGGCAACCGAGCAGCAGGCCTGGTTGGAGACGCGCCTCGAGCGAGTGTTGCCTGCGCTCATGGAAGAGTACGACGCCCGCATGTGGATTCTCTCGATGCGAGAGTACGCCGAGGATCCCGCGTTCTGGTCGATTACGGCACCCACGACCTTTGCGGCTCGTCGGCGCTCGATCTACGTGATTACGCGTCGTGACGACGGCACACTCGAGAGGCTGGCCCTTGGGGGCACGAGCCAGGGTGGCGTCTTCGAGGCGTTCCGCTCGACCCGCCCGGCTCCGACCCAGGAAACGGGTGAGCTCGTCGGCAACGAGCAGTGGAATCTGCTGAGAGAACTGGTGGAAGATCGGGATCCGGAAAACATCGTGCTGAACATCGACCCGGTGTGGGCGTTTTCCGACGGACTTCACGCGGGCGAGGCCGAGGCTCTTCTCGAAGCTCTCGGGGACAAATACGCCGGCCGTGTGAAGCGTGAGCCCAGGCTGGCGATGAACTACATCTCCCTGCGACTGCCGGAGATGATGCCGCGCTACCGGAAGATCGAAGAGAGTGTGCACGCCCTGATTTCCGAGGCGTTCTCGAACTCCGTGATCACCCCCGGCGTCACCACGACCGACGACGTTCTGTGGTGGATGCGCCAGAAACTCCAGGATCTCGGTTATACCACGTGGTTCCAGACGTCCGTAGACGTACAGCGGCAGGGTGGAGTCTCCGGCGACGGGCCGGTGGTGATCCAGCCGGGGGACCTACTGTGGACGGACTTCGGTGTGGTGGCGATGAATCTGCATACAGACACCCAGCACATGGGCTACGTCCTCCGGGATGGTGAGACGGACGCCCCCGCGGGGCTGAAGCAGTGCCTCGCCAACTCGAACCGCCTTCAGGACATCCTGCTGGCTCACATGGAGCCCGGGCTGACGGGTAACGAGGTTCTCGCGAACGCACTGGACCAGATGCGCTCCGAGGGGATCAACGGCACGATCTACACGCATCCGATCGGCGATCACGGCCACGGGGCCGGGCCGCTCATCGGGCGCTGGGATGCCCAGGAAGGCGTTCCGGTGCGCGGCGAAGCGATCATGCTCCCGAACGTGTGGCACTCGATCGAGCTGCAGGCTACGACGGACATCCCGGAGTGGGGCGGCGAGCCGGCATCGTGTCGGCAGGAGGAAGAGGCGTATCTCGACGAGGACGGAGATCGCCACTGGGCCTACCGTCGCCAGAGTCGCCTCCACCTCGTCTGGTAGAGATGACTCTCGGCCCGTTGAAGAGAGCGAGATGACCAACGGGCCCGAGGACGATCCCTCCGAGGAGTCGACGCCGGTCGGGGGGGTCGCAGGCTCACCCCCGCCGGCCGGTGCGGCTCCGGCCGTGCCCACGCCACCGGAGGCACCGAGTCAGGGCCAGACGTTCGACCGATCGATCGTCGAAGGTCCGATCCGAGGGGCGGTGTGGAAGCTGGCGTGGCCAACCATGCTCCAGAACATCATCGGCGGAATGCAGGGGCTGGTCGACCACGCGATGGTTGGCAATTACGTCGGATACGCAGGGAACGCCGCGATCGGTGTCTCGTGGCAGATCTTCCTTGTGGTGATCGTCTTTATCAGCTCGCTATTCACGGGGATGGGCGTTCTGGTCGCGCGATTCGCGGGCGCGAACGAGCCGGAGAAGGTGAACCGCACGGTCTATCAGGCCTTCGTGACGTCGGTTCTGCTCGTCGTCTTCATCATGGCGCCGATCGGGTGGTTCCTGTCCCCCATTCTGCTCGACCTGGTCAATGCGACGGCCGAGGTCCAGACGGAGGCGCTTCCCTACCTCCGCACGATGTTCGTCTTCTCCTTCGGCATGTTGATGTTCTTCATGCTGGGAGGAGCGCTGAGGTCCGCCGGAGACGCCAAGACGCCTCTTCGGCTGGGGGTGGTCCTGACCGTCCTCAATATCGGGCTGAACGTGATCTTCATCCGTGGCCTCGGGCCGATTCCGGCGTTCGGAACCCTCGGCGCGGCGATGGGCACCGTGATCTCCGGTGCGGTCATCAGTGCCTACGCCTTGTTCCGCCTCTTCCGTGGCGGTTGGGTGGTCAGTTTCCATCCCGGGATGGGCTGGCGACCCGACTGGGTGATCATCCGACAGCTATTCAAATTCGGATTGCCCACCGGCATCCAGGGCGTCGCGATGAACGTCGGCGGGGTGCTCTTGCTGGCCTTCGTCGGATCGCTGGCGACGAGTGCCCAGGCGCAGGCCGCCTACGTGGTCAGCTACACGCAGCTCTTCTCGTTCATCACGTGGACGTCGGTGGGGATCATGGGTGCCACGGCTGCCGTGGCGGGTCAGAACCTCGGTGCCGGCCACCCCGATCGCACCGCGCGCTCGGTGAACGTAGCGGCGGGCTTCGGGCTCTCGCTCGCGGCAGGGATCGGCGCTTCGTTTCTCCTCGTGCCGAACGAGTTGCTGGGAATTTTCGGCATGAACGATCCCGTGGTGGTTTCGCTGAGTGTGGAGCTTCTCCGGTATCTCGCGGTGTCCGGGCTCTTCATCACTGTCGCGCTCGCCTACACCGGTGGCCTTCAGGGAACGGGTGACACGAAGAGCCCCATGTGGATTTCGATCATCTCGCAGATCGTCATTCCGCTGGGGATGTGCTTCGGGATCCAGACCTTTTCGACGCTCGAGCCGAAGGACATCTGGCTTGCGATCGTCCTCGGACACTTCACACGTGCCACCTTGAGCGTGATCGTGTTCCGTCGCGGCGGATGGCGGAATATCGAGGTCGATATCGGGGACGCGGAGCCGGCCTGAGGTGGGTGGGGCTCCGGACCACGGAACAGAAGGATCTACTTTGCGCGGATTACGATGTCTATCTTCGTGAAGCCGCCGTGTGCGGTTGTGCGGACTTCCCCCTGCTCCCCAAATACGAAGGTTTCTGCTGGTGCCGCTTAGCCGACTAGAAATCGCCAACGCGTGGTCCTGGGTTCGAGGAGGTAGCGTTCACTCGGCTTTGCTGATCGCGCTTCTCCACGCCCTCCCGGGGACCGCGCCCCTCGTGGCTCAATCCATCACCTCCGCGTCGGTGAGTGGAACGGTTCGTTCCACCGACTTCTCTCCTGTCGGTCAGGCACGGGTGTCGTTGAGTCCGATCGGATCGGGCAGCGCCTACGATGCCATGACGACAGCCGCCGGCTCGTTCGCCGTCGCGCTGGGTCAACCGGGGTCATACGAGATCCGGGTCGCAGTGTTGGGTTTTCGCCCGCTTGTCGCCCGAGTGCTGACGGTCGGCGGTGGTGAGGATCGGACGGTCTCGCTCACGCTGACGCCGGAGCCGCCTCCGGTATCACGAGTCGATACCGTTTCTCTGGGAGGAGCATCTTCGACACGCTGGAGAGCGGGTAGTGTGCAGCTCGGTGGGACGGAGATCGAGATCCTTCCCCATCGCTTCGACGACCTCGCTTCGGTTGCTTCCCTGGCGACGTCTTTCGACGAAGCGCTCGGTGCCCAGGGGCTCCCAGGCGACATGACGTTGATCGTGGCGGATGGCGTCCCGTTCTATCGGGCGCCGCATCCGACCGCACGGCAGGAGCTTCTTCCAGACGCGCTCTTTCCACGGTCTGCGGTCTCGGCGGTCACTACCGTTCACAACGCGTCCGACGTAGAGCTCGCGGGCTCTGCCGGAGCGTATGTGAACGCGGCGACGCGCGCCTCCACCAACTCTGGCGGGATCGAATTCGACGGATCGTATTCGGGGAAGCCGACGTGGTCGTCGAGCGAACTCGACATCGAGACACCGTCTCTGCTTTCGTGGCAGGGTGGGGCCCGTGGAGGCGTAGAGATTTCTCCGTCGGCCCGACTCGTTCTTTCCGGCGAGGCGCTGAGCCAACAAACACCGCTCGCGCCTCGTGCTTCCGAGACCCTGGCGGGTGAACTGGCCGGCCTCGATGCCGATCTTCTCGGGTCGCTCACGGCCCCTGGGGTGGAGCAGTACGATCGATACTCCGGCCTCCTCCGACTCGATGTGCAGCAGAGTCGTACGAGTCGCCTCTTCTTCCGTGGCGCTGGAGGCTTCTCACGACGTGACTTCCAGGGTGCCGGGCCCATTTCGATCGCTGGCCCTGCGGCGCTTGCTCAGGAGTCCATGGACTTCTCGACCGCGTTCGGTGTGGTCAGTCGTTCTTCGCGATCGACGTCGATCGAGTTTCGCGCGGGTTTCTCGGGTAGCTATCGTGACTTCGGGCCCTCCGTCGCGGATGTGCCCCCGGCGTATCTGACCGGGAGTGGGGCGTCTCTCGGGGATCTTCCGTCAGCAGCGGGGGAATCGAACCGGACCGATTTTGTTGCTATCCCGGTCATTCGTTGGAGCCCTGACCGAGAGGGTCGCACCACCTTCAAGTTCGGTGCGACGATCCGCGCTTCGAGTCACTCGATGCGACACAGTCCGGCCTCTCTCGGCGACTTCCAATTCTCGGACCCGGCCGCGCTCCTCGGGGGCGTCGGCTTCGGCCAGGCAACGGTGGCTCCGAAGGCCGAGTTCGGGACGCAGGAGTACGGGGCGTTCGTACAGTACGAGTCTCGACTGTCGCCAGGACTTCGGCTGCTTCTTGGCGGGCGGTACGACTATGAGATGATCGGCGGCGACGGGGTTCCGCTCAATCAGGACTGGCTCGCAGCTACGGGCCTCCGCAACAGCGACTTCCAGGACGGCTACCATCAGTTCGGGCTCCGTGGCTCGCTGACCTGGGATCCCGTGGTCGATGGAGCGACGCGGGTGGTGTTGACGGGGTCGATGCACGAAGGGGACGTCGACATCCGAGCCATCTCATCGTTGTACGCCGACGCGACTTCGGCGACATCTACTCGCTTCGCAGGATCCGGGATCGGGTGGCCTCAGGGGGGCATACCACCTCTGGCCGCACCGGCCCTGACGAGCCTGACTCTCGTCGGTCCCGACATGAGGGCGCCACTGACGACCCATTTCGAGGTCGCGGTCCTCCAACGACTGGGTGAAGCCAGCTCCCTGTTCCTGCGCGGTTCGACCCGACGCACGGACTACCTGACTCGCCGCCGGAACCTCAATCTTCCTTTGGTGCCTCAGGCGCTGGACCCGGACGGTCGACGGATCATGGGCACGCTCGCTCAGGAGGGCTCGTTGATCACGAGCACGTCGGAGGACGCACGTCGCTTTACCGACTTCGCCGAGGCGTGGGCGCTCGATCCCGACGGATGGTCGGAGTACATCGGGGTCACCGCGGGAGTTGAGCATACGAGTGCGCGAGTGGACCTGCATGCTTCGTACACGTACTCAGAAACCACGGACAACTGGGTCGGCGCCCGCAGCGGCGCGATCGGCTCCGCGGTACCCCCGGGTCTGCCGCGAGCGGCCGGCGAGACCGAATGGGCGGAAGGGGTCTCGGACTTCGACGCACCGCACCGCGCGGCAGCCGGTTTCTCCGCCCGTATCGGTCCTGCCGAAGTCTCGGGTGTGTATCGCTTCCGTTCTGGGCTGCCCTTCACACCCGGGTACAGACTCGGCGTCGATGCGAATGGAGATGGATCCAGCCGGAACGACGTGGCGTTCGTCCCCGATGCGGCTCAGCTCGGCTCGCTGGCGGATTCGTGGTCGTGTCTCTCGGAGCAGGCTGGAGCCTTCGCGGTGCGTAACTCGTGCCGGGGCTCGAGCGTGCACTCCGTGAACGCTCGCCTGCGCCTCACCTTCGCTCGCTTCTCGGGAAGAGGGGTGAGCCTCACAATCGATGGACTCAACCTGGTGGAATCGAGTGGCGGAGTGTCTGATGGCGCGCTCCTTCTGGTCGACCCCGCCGGATCGATCACCACTTCACCGGATGGCTCGACCGTGACGATCCCGACTACCGTCAATGCCGGCTTCGGAGAGGTGCTCTATCCATCGTCGCGAGGGCGCATGCTTCGTATCGGCGTGAGGATCGGAGGATGAGGAAGACGATGATGTGTATTCGTGCGATAACCGAGTCACGATTCGCTCGGGTAATGACTGCGATCGCTGCGGTGTCCCTTGCCCCGCTCGCTTGTGGCGATGCGACCGACATCGAGCTCCTCGAAATCGGTGGGTCAGGCGTGCTCTTCGGCCAGGCCTTCCTGGACTTTGATGGCGACGGCAATCTGGGGGGCGGTGATCAGCCGCTCGCGGGGGTCGACGTCGTGCTGGTAACCGGAACCAGTGCCGAGGTCGTGCAGCTCGCGACGACGGACTCGATCGGATCCTTCACACTCTTTGAAGTGCCTGTGGGTACGTATCGCCTCACCCTTGATTCTGCGGCGATCGGCGACTCGCTCGAGGTTCTTGGCGGAAATGCCCCCATATCGATCGCTCTGGGGGACACGTCCCAGATAGACCTGGGAGTGACCTACCCCACGAGGACGATCGAAGAGATCGGTTCGGAGCCGGTGGGGCGGAGGGTATTCACGAGCGGGATC
>JBDGVS010000104.1:0-7782 GCA_039585535.1 Gemmatimonadota bacterium
ACGACGACGACGTCGCCGTACTCACCGGCCGTCTCGTTCTTCCCCTGGGTGCGAAGGAGTACCCGCCCGTTCGAGGTCTCGATCTCGCCACCGGACAGGTCCTGACTCTCTCGTCGGATGATGTTCGCGAGCTCCGCCAGGCTCAGCCCGTAGGCATCGAGCACGTCACGAGGCACCTCGATGGAGATCTCATAGGCTCGAGCGCCTGAGACCTGCACGTCCGACATCGCCGGGCGGTCGATGAGGTCGTCCCGGGCCTCCCGGGCCAGCGTCTTCAGCGCCGCCTCGTCCACATCCCCGTAGATGGCGAGTTGGATCACCTGAGAGCGGGGGGCCGCGAGTGTCACGACCGGGCGTTCGATCTGTAGCGGGAACGTACGGATGCGATCGACCGACGACTTGATCTCGTCGAGGACCTGCTGCTTGTCGACACCACCTCTGAGCTCCGCAGTGACGACAGCGAGACCCTGCGAGGCGGTCGCGTTGATCTCGCGGACCTCGTCGATCGCCTCGAGGCGTGCCTCGATCGGAAGGATCACACCCTCCTCGACCTCGGTCGGTGTGGCACCCGGGTAGGCGACCGAGATGTTGACCAGGTCGGGCGTGAACTCTGGGAAGACCTGCTTGCGCAGTGAACCTGCACCGATCACGCCCGCGACCAGGACGCCTATCATGAGCAGGTTGGCGGTGACCCCGTTGTGGATCATCCAGCGAATGGAGGCATTCATCGCGAGGCTCCCTCGCCAGCCAGCGAGATTTCCATTCCGTCTGTCATAACGGTGAGGTCACTCACCACGATTCGTGTATCCGGCTCGACATCGGCGCGGAGGAAGACCGTGTCTTCCACCTCCTGGATGACGTCGACCGCAATGCTGCGAATACGACTGTCGCTGTCCACGACCCAGACGGTCGGGCCCGAGCGCAGGGCGGGGCGGGGAACCGCGTAGTAGGTGCCCGGACGACGCCCTTCGATCGTAGCGCGGGCGTACGACCCGACGAGGAGGGGCGGACGGTCGTCTTCGACGTCGAACGGGTCGGGCACTCGGACGACGATTTCGACCGTGCGAGTCGTCGGATCGAGCGCGCCCGACGCATTCTCCACGTAGCCCTCCCAGGTGAAGCTCTGGTCACCGAAGTCCGCGCGGACGGTGGCCGGGATACGCGTGTCCGTGGCGCCGGCCCAGAGGTCCTCGATGAGGAGCGCCTGTCGGGTGCTGATCGAAACGTCGACTTCGACCGCGTCCGTGGAGTAGATGTCCGCGAAGGCCTGCCCCGAAGTGATGAACTGTCCGACATCGACCGATTCGGTCCGGACCCGGCCAGAGAAGGGGGCGGTCACCACGGTGCGGTTCCTGTCGAGCACAGCGTCGGCGAGCTGAGCCTCGGCGCGGTGCAGTGAAGCCTGAGCGGCCTCGACCTGAGGCTGCTGAAGTGCGAGCTGAGCGGAGCGGGAGGTGTCGGCGACGACTGCCCGTCCGGTGCGCTGTTGGAGCAGGAGGTACTCCTCGCGGGCGATTACCTGTTCCTGTTCCGCGATTTGGACTTCGACCTCGCGCTGTTCGACCTCGGCGCGGGCGATGGCGACCGCGTTGGTGTAGCTCTGACCATCGACGATCAGCAGTGTGTCTCCCACCTGAAACGACCCACCACGCACCATTCGAGGCGAGAGCGAGATCACCCGACCGGACACCTCCGCCGATAGCTGGATCTCGGAGGTCGGACGCACCGTGCCCGTGCCTTCGACGAAGATCGGCTCTGATCGAGGGGTCAACGTCTCTACGCGGACGCTCGGTGCGACTCTCGGCGTGGGTGTGCGATCTGGCTGAGGTCGACTCGCCACGAGCCCGAACGCCGCCGCAAGTCCGCCGGCGAGGATGAGCAGGGGCAGGGGGAAGCGAAAGCGGCGCTTCTTGGGTGCCTCGTTGTCCATGGTGTCGGTGCTATCGGTCATTGGATTCGTCCGTATCGGCTGCGAGCTCGGGGTCCGGACGGACCCAGGCGCCACCGAGGGCTCGGTGCAGGTTGAGGCGTGCCGTGGCGAGTTCACGCTCGGCCGTGGCGCGGGTGTCCTGGACGTTGTTCAGGGTGCGCAGGGCATCGAGGTAGCCCACGTAGTCCCCGACACCAAGGTCCACGCGGCGGAGCTGCACATCGGTCGAGGCCTGGGCGATTGCGAGCTGTTCATCGAGGACCAGCGAGCGTTCGCGCTGCGCATTGAAGGCCGCGAGGGCGGCGTCGACTTCCTGGAAGGCGGTCAGGACGGCACGAGCGTAACGAGCCGCTTCCTGCAGATAGCGAGCTTCTGCCGCTTCCTGGTCTGCCTTGAGGCGGCCTCCCTGGAAGATCGGTGCCGTTAGTGACGCCACGAAGTTCGAGAACCACTGGTCGGCGCGGACCAGGTTCGAGAGCTCACGGCTCTGCTGGCCGACGGTTCCCGTGAGTGAGATCGACGGGAAGCGCGCGGCCTTCCGCTCACCGACTCGTTGGCGTGCCGCTTCGAGGCGGAGAGCCGCCGCCTGCAAATCGGGACGTGCCTCAAGGAGCGATGATGGCAGTCCCGCGGGGATCGGTTCGGAGCTCACGACGGGAATCGCATCAGGATCGAACAGGGCGTCCACGTCGGCCGGATACCCACCGAGCAGGAGCGCCAGTCGGCCACGCGTCGCGGTGACCTGGCTTCCGACCAGGGGGCGGCTCGCACGTGTCGTGTTCAGGTCCTGCTGGATCTGGTAGAGCTCCAGCGACGTGGCCACGCCTCGAGCGTAGCGGACCTCGGTCAGATCCAGTCGCTCTGTGAGCAGACCGACCTGCTCGGTCAGTAGCAAGTCACGTGCGAGCAACTCTCTGAGCTCGAAGTACGCGCCGATCGTTTCCGCCACGATACCGATGCGAACCGTCCGCAGGTCGGCGCCTGTGGCCAGCAGATCGGCCATGGCGGCATTTCGTCCGCTGCTGACTCGACCCCAGAAGTCGAGTTCATACGCGAAGGTGAGGCTGGCTCCGAAGTTGGAGAAGGCGAAGCGAGTGGGGCGGGGTAGCCCGGCGGCGGCACTGTCCCCTCCTTCGCCGTCGAAGATCGCGCCGAACTGACCAGCGTTCGCCGGCTGACTGAAGCGTGTGAAGTCTGCCCCGAGCGTGGCGGACGGGAAGAGCGCCGAGCGGGCGATACCGTACTGCGCGCGCACCTCCTCGACCCGCGCCACGGCCTCGGTGATGTCGAGGTTCGAGGCGAGTGCCGTACCGACCAGCGTATCGAGCGTGGCGTCGCCGAACGTCGCCCACCACTCCGTGGCCTGTGTCGACGTGGTGTCGAAGTCCGCGAACGTCTCGGGAAGGCGCACGACCGGCTCTACTGCGACGGGCTCCGGCGCCATCGAGCACGCACTCAGGGAAACGAGTGTCGCGACCGATGCCGTTGCGAGACGCGCACGCCTCCGCAGAGGGGCGCGTGATGGGGTGCTGTCCACGGATGCCAAGCCATTGTACGAGTTTGTACAGCCTGGCAGATGTTAAAACCTGTACGTTAGTTAAACAACCCTTGGACAGGGTGAGGGTGGGTCAGCCTCGGGCGTGCCAGGCCGCCAGAACCTCGCGCTCCTTCTCCGCGTCCAGCCCCGATCGAAGAGCCTGCTGGCGCTCGAGCGGCCGAGAGTAGTGGTACTCGAGGGTGGCCATCGCCGTGTCGGCGAGGGATCGGAAGGTCAGGCCGGCCTCGACCTCAGGCGTGAGATCGAAGCGAGCAAAGCCTTCGTTCCCGTTGTTTGGGGGCCTCCAGACCGGCATTTCGGCGTACGGACGCACGTCGAAGCGGGCGAGGAAGTCCTGCGGAACCCAGGTAAAGGTTGTTTCCGCGGTCGTCACCGCCCGGATGCCATAGAGAAGCTCAGCCATCGGCCGCGGGGTTCGGGGCCCGACGCAGTTGAACTCGCCCATCGTCGCATCCTCGGCGAGACGGACCATGAACTCGGTGAAGTCTCGGACGTCGATGATCTGCACCGGGTCAGTACCGTCTCCCGGAGCGAGTACCTCACCTCCACGGTCGATGCGGATCGGCCAGTAGCTGAATCGATCTGTTTCATCGCCGGGCCCGATGATCAGCCCTGGCCGGACGATGGTCGTGCGCCCGGGCATGATGCGCTGAGCGGTGCGCTCAGACTCGGCCTTGCCCAGCCCGTAGGGCAGGCGCTCCTGATCGCGAGGAACATCGGCCGTCTCGAAGGTCCAGGTCGGAGCCTCGGCCGTCATCGGGACACGACTCACGTCCGCGTACGCTGATCGCGACGACACGAACATGAACTGATCGACCGAGTCCTTCAGGAAGTCGGCGGCCATCTCCACCCAGGCCGGGTTGTTCGTGGCGTTGTCGATGACCACATCCCACTGTCGTCCCCGCAACGACTCGTAGTCGCCGTTCCGGTCTCCCCTGAGTGTCTCGAGGTACGGGAACATCGCCCGCCCTGAGCCACGGTTGAACAGCGTCACGTTGTGGCCGCGATCGAGCGCCGCCTTCACCTGGAAGGGGCCGATGAAGCCGGTGCCGCCGAGGATCAGGATGTTCAGGCGACGGGGTGCCTCCTGCGGGGATCGCGCATCGGGGGCGGATCGACGTGCCGAAGTCGGCCCAGAAGCTGGCACGATGCCGGAGGCGGGAGTCGCCCCCACGCCCAGCCCGAGGGCTCCCATCGTCGAGAGCTTCATGAAGTCTTTACGCGTCGTGCTCACGGATTCTCGCTTGCTCAAGGGGACGGGACAGGGCCGCGAGACTGAAGTCTCGCGGCCCTGGTCCTTCAACGGTTGTGCCCGGCTTCGGCCACCTCGCCATTGCTACCCGCTTTGCGTCGTCATCAACGGGGTCTTCAGGATGTCTTCGAACGCATTCATGAAGCGGCCCATCTCTTCCTCTGAGCCGATCGACACCCGGAGGTGATCGAGCATCGGCGGGAAGTCACGCCCGACGGCAACTCCACGTTCACGGAATGCGCGCCGAATCGGAGCGACGGGCTGACGCAGGTGGACCATGAAAAAGTTCGTCTCCGATGGGATGCTCTCGTATCCCAGGGATGCGAGATCTGATACGGTCTGCTCTCGCCATTGCTTGTTGTGGGCGAGCATGCGGTCCGAGGCGGCCTTGTCGTCCATGGAGGCCACAGCTCCCCAGCGTGCCAGCGCGTTCACGCTACCCGTCGAGTACGGGCGCATCTCCTGGATCATGTCGGGCGGTGCCACTGCGAAGCCGATCCGCATCGCGGCCATGCCGTAGATCTTCGAGAACGTGCGAGCCACGACCACGCGCCGACCCTCTCGGACGTACTTGAGAGACTCTTCATACGCCGGATCCTCAACGAAGTGGTGGTACGCTTCGTCGATCAGTACCGGAATGTCCTCGGGGATGTTGTCGAGGAGGTATGCGATCTCGTCGGCGGTGACTGTCACCCCCGTCGGGTTGTTCGGGTTGCAGAGGTAGACGAAGCCGACGTCCCGCGCGTTGCGATTCGTGACCTCGACCATGCGCTCGATGTTCTGACGGTAGTCCGCCTCCAGTGGGAGGAGGATCGTGTCGGCGTCGATGCCGGTCGCATGCGAGTACACCGACCCGTACGACGGTTCGACACCCACGACCTTCTTGTCGGCTGCGAGCCAGGTCAGTCCCACGACGTCGAGAATCTCTCCGGAACCAGCGCCCATGAGCACATGATCGCGCGGAACGCCGTGGGCCTCTGCGATGCGCTGCTGGACGTTATTGTCGGGATAGCCGTACCGCATCGAATACTTGAATGCGTACGTCATGGCTTCGATCGCCTTCTCCGAGGGCCCGAACGGATTCTCGTTCGACGAGATGTGTGCCAGTGCATCGTAGGCGTCGACCTGCGACTGCCACTCCCGCAGCATAGGAGCGCCGCCCGGGAGGCGACGGATGCCGCGCTCGGCCGCACGCCGTTCTTTGGCCGCGAGGCTCTGGGGGTTGAAGCCGAACGCGCCCAGCGCTGCGGCAGCGGTCGCCCCACCAACGAAATTCCGGCGGGAGAAGTTGTCGGTGCTCATGTTCTCGATCCTCGTTCGCGGGTCTGCGCATGCACGGTGGTACAGATCCTCAGAATCCGGGTCCGTTCGCGAATCCGCAAGCGAGTCGCTGCTGGTCCGCGCGTCGGTCGACGGTAACTTCTGCTCGAAGTCGATCCTCGATAGCTATCGGATGAGCCCAATGAACGGCATACAAGCGGGTCTGCGCTCGGCGCTACTGATCATCGGATTGGCCGGTGCCAGCCTGCCGGCTGGTGTTCGCGGACAATCCACGGATCTCGCGGACCGTGTGGAGCACCGATACGCTGACTCGGAAGGCGTGTCGATCCATTATGCGCTCCTGGGAGCCGAGCACGGACAGGACGCGCCGCTCGTCGTCATGGTCCACGGTTTTCCTGACTTCTGGTATACGTGGCGCGACCAGATGGAGGCTCTGGCGGGGGCGGGCTACCGGGTCGCGGCCATGGATACCCGCGGTTACAACCTGAGCGACCAGCCTGAGACGGTGGCGGAGTATGCCATGCCCCTCCTTGTGGGTGACGTCGCTGCCGTGATCGCCGCTGAGGGTGAAGAGAGTGCCGTGGTGGTAGGGCACGACTGGGGCGGGATGATCTCCTGGTACACGGCGATGACCCGCCCCGACGTCGTCGAACGACTGATCATCCTCAATCTGCCCCATCCGGCAGGACTCATGCGCGAACTCGCGAAGAATGAGCAGCAGGCGGAGAACAGCCAGTATGCGCGCAACTTCCAGATGGAAGGCTCACACGAGCAGCTGAGCGCGGCGGGGCTGACCGGATGGGTGAACGACGAAGAGGCGCGAGCCCGCTACGTCGAGGCCTTCGAGCGTTCGAGCCTGTTCGGCATGATGGCCTACTACAAGGCGAACTACCCACGGCCTCCGTATCAGGAAATGCCGGAGCCGGTTGTACGAGTCGGGGCGCCGGTCCTCCAGATTCACGGCCTGGCCGACCCCTACCTACTTGCCGGTGCGCTCCACGGGACGTGGGAGCGACTCGATGGTCCGTACACGCTCGTGACGTTGCCGGGTGTGAGTCACTTCGTACAGCAGGACGCGTCGGATGAGGTGACGAGCGCGATGCTGAAGTGGCTGGGTGACGGGAGCTAGCGCCTGATCGGCCTGGTCGCCGAAGCGACCACGCTCGATGGCTTTCCCCTTCCCGTTGGTGCCGACCGGTTTCGGCCTCTTCCGGAGACCCGCTACCAGAGGATGATCTGGTACCCGTCCTGCTGCAGCACTGTGAGTGCCGTCATCGCCGACAGCGCGAGTTGAACACCCGGGAGGAGTTGGTCTTTGGTGATGCCGCGGGCTCCGGCGGTCTGCCCGCAGAGGATGACCTGTCCCCCGGAGGCGATGATCTCAGCGATCATCTCCTTGTTCGGGTTGTCGACCCCGTGCTCAGCGCGGTAGTGCTCATCGTCCAGGAGTGCCCAGGAAGCACCACCGTGGACCACTCCGGCGACCCGAAGGTTCTCGCGCGGCACGCCATGCTTCGCATGCATGTTCAGGTAGCGTGCCATGGTGCCGAGCTGTTGCTGAGTTCGATCCACATTGTCACCGGGGCCGTCCCGGAGCTCGAACACGGCCTTCATCTCACGGTCGAGCGGGATCGGGAAGTCCGGGTCTTCGACGATGAATACAGGCCCACCGGACGTCACGATCGGGCCCGGCTCCGGGCGCTGCTGACAGGACGCGGTGGTGGTGAAAGCACCGAGAAGGACAAAGGCGAGGGTGCTCGA
>JBDGVS010000105.1:0-7743 GCA_039585535.1 Gemmatimonadota bacterium
AATCCTGGACCAAGGGTGAGCCTACCGCCCCCCCCTCTGACCCGCTGGCCTGCTCCACAACACGGCGGTTGCCGGCGTCACCAGGTGTCGTGGACCGACGAAGCTGCGTTCGCCTGGCCCCTTCTCACCGTCCGGGCTGGGGGTCACGATCATGACCAGGAATCTCTCCGCGAGTCCTTTGATGATGGCTTGCGCGTGGCCGCGACCCGACGCGCCGCGCTCGACCTCGAGCGCCGTATACACTTCACCGAACGCCGAATCGGGCTGGTAGTGGAAGATCACGCCGCAGGCGTCCGGGCGCATTTCGGGGTCGACGGCCCCATCGACCTCGAGCACTCCGATCAACCACTGGCATTCGAACGTCCGGCACGCCCCCGGGCGTTCGGCGTAGATCCCACAACCCGACCCACACAGGTGCTCGCACGTCTCGTACATGCCCTTCTCAATCTCATGAACGCTCATCACGGTGCAGCAGGCGGAGCACGAACCGCACTCACGCATGTTCCCGTCCGGGGCCCAATGGGACTCGTTCCCACCGTCCGCCGACACCATGGTCGGCGCGCCCGCCTTCACCGAGTTCTCGCTCGAGGTGGTAGCGGCCTTCGAGGGTGACGTTGAGTCGGGCGATCGGACTGGGGTCGGTCATGCGGGGAAGATGTGACTCACACCCTCGATCCGCGAACATCCCCAGACTGCGCCAGAGACCGCGTCGTTACCCACCGACGCGACTGACGCAGACATCCAGCACTTCCGATGCGGGCCGACGCCCACCGACGAGATGAAGGAATGGGGCGTGGGCCGCTGTTGGAGGACGATCAGCGCTCCTGGGACAGATACCCGCGAGAGAACAGGATTACACGCTCGACCTCGAGCTGCGCGTCCCAGGCCATCCGTTCGACTGAGGCGCCACTCGAGATCGTCGGGCCGATCCAGATCGCGGCCTCGATCTCACCGGCGGGGACGTCACGGAGGTCCCTCCCCCGCTTGTCGTGGGTCATGTACGATACGGTCGCGCATTGCGCGCTCGACCGAGTGCGCGGACAGATCCTCCCGGAGAAGCGCGGATGAGGCTCCCAACGCTCCAGGGGCAGATCGGCTTGCCGGAGAGCTTCCAGGAGATCACGTCCAGCCGCGGCGTCACGCCACTCCTGACCGAGAACCATCTCGACGTCCCGCGACTGCCAGGAATCGACCCACTCGCGGACCCACTCCTCGTACCGCTCACGGGGGACCTCCGGGATGGGCTGCGAGGCAGGCACGAACTGGGCCTGAGCGGCGGGCGTCCACAAGACCAGGCTCGCCAGCGTGGCGAAGAGAGAATGGCGGCCGAGGCGTAATTGGAGGTCCATCCTGCACCTTGAGCGTGCTCGATGCACACAGCAAGTCCATCTACATCTGTCCATGTAACCGAGCTCGTGTCTCCGAACGCCCTACTCGTAGCGGAGCGACTCCATCGGCGCGACACGGCTGGCCCTCCACGCCGGCAGCCATGTCGCCACGGCTCCGACCGCCACGAGCGCAGCGCCGAGGCCGACGAACACGATCGGATCCAGCGGCTCCATGCCGTACAAGAAGTCCGACAGAACCCACGAGAGCGCGGTCGCGGCCGCTATGCCGGCGAGCACCCCGACAACCGGGGGAATCATCCCCTCACGCACGACCATCCACAGGACATCAACGTCCTTTGCGCCGAGGGCCTTCCGCAGGCCGATCTCGCGCGTGCGCTGGCCTACCGTGTGGGCGATAACTCCGTACAGCCCCAACATTGCCAGGCCCACCGCGACGATCGCGAAGAGTCCGATGAGCGCCATGTAAAAGCGTGGCCGGGCAAGAGAGGCAGCAATGTCGTCCTGAAGCGAAGAGAGCTCGACCACCCCTTCGGGCTCCATCGTCGTCAACACCTCCCGTACCGACCTCGCTAGAGAGGTTGGGTCACCCGTGGTACGCACAAAAAAGGTCGAGCCGGACTGAGGCGTGTACACGTGGAACGCAGTGTCGAACTCCCGGAAGAGAGCAGGATCGTCGACACCCCGACTGGTCACATCGCCCACCACCCCGATCACCGTCTGGCAGCAGTCCCAGACGCCGATCCGCTTGCCGATCGGATCCTCGCCCGGCCAGACGGTACTGGCCAGCGTCTCACTCACGAGCACGACGCAGTACGCCTCCGGACCGTCGCAGCTGCCACTCCAATTGGACCGATAGCGGGACATGTCGTTCACTCCGTCCCACTCGGGAAGGAGCTGGCCCCGGACGAGAGGAATTCCCATCGTCTCCAGGTATCCTGGCGTCACGAAGCTCATCAACGTGTAGAACGTCGGATCCGGACTGTCTTCGAACCGGAGAGGCCACATCCCCATGTTTCCGCTCATCGGTCTCGGCGAGCCCACCGCCGCGACCTCCACACCCGGAAGCGCCTCGATGCTTTCCAGGGCGTTGTACGTGAACGCATACTGTCCGTTGAGGCGTGCCGCCTCCCGCTCGGGCGTCCGCTGCTCGGCATTTCCTGCGAAGCTCGTGAGCGCGTGGTGTGCCCCGAATTTGACGTCCGCGACGAGGACACCTTGGCTGGCATAGCCCGGGTCGGCCTGCTTCAACCGAAGGAAGCTCTTCGCCAGCATACCCGCACCGATGAGCAGAACCACGGCGACGGCCATCTGACCGCCGACGAGGGCGCCTGCGCCCAATCGGCCGACCGACCGGGTCGATCGACCCGGGATTCCGAGCTTCAAGCCCTCCGCCAGGTCGGGGCCCGACGCGCGAAGCGCCGGCAGCGTTCCCACGAGCACCCCAGTGATGAGCGACAGGCCGGCGGCGAAGGCGAGGACACGCCCATCCAGACCACTCTCCGACGCGCGCGGGACGTCGCTGGGCATCGCACCGACCAGAAGCTCCGTGGCCCAGAGGGAGAGCATCACCCCAGCCATTCCGCCGACCAGCGTGATCAGCATCGTCTCCGTAAGGAGCAACCGGACCATACGTGCACGTCCCGCCCCGATCGCCGCACGGACAGCGAACTCGGGGGCGCGCTTGCCGCCCCGCACTGCCAGCAGGCTCGCCACATTACCGCACACAATGAGGAGTACGAGCCCCACGGCCGCCATCAGGAGGTAGAGTCCACCTCCGTAGTCGACGGCCAGAGCCGCGTGCAGCGGTGTCACGATGACGCTCCAACCAGACATATCCTCTGGATAGGCCTCCTGAAGCCCCGAAGCCAGCAGATTCATCTCCGATTGAGCCGTCGAGAAGCTCACCCCTGGAGCCAGACGCGCTATCACCGCTACCTGTCGGAATCGACGGGGCTGCTGGTAGGCCTGATAATGAATCGGTAGATACACGTCGGCTCGCCGATACAGGACTTGGTCCCCCTCGGAGACGGGCGGCACGTCGAAGCCGGGGGGCATGACGCCGAGCACCGTGGCCGGACCCGCGTCGAGAGAGATCGTGCGCCCGACGATATCGGGATCGGCGCCGAAGCGTCGCTGCCACAGCCGATGGCTGAGGATGGCAACCTCCGTGTATCGGAAATCCCCCGGCGGCGCCCTCTCCTCATCGAGAAAGACCCGGCCCAGCATCGGCTGGACGCCAAGGGTTGCGAAGAGGCTGGGAGACACGCTCCAAGCCAACACTTCTTCCGGTGGGCCCAGACCTCCGCCGACCTGAATTGCGCCCTGATCCGCGTACGGGGTCAGGTAACCCATCTCAGCCATCGTCGAGCTGCGCTCACGGTACTCATCGTAGTTCAGCACGTTGATACCGAAGCGGCTACTGCTGATCTGCCGCTCCGCCGCGTACTCCGGGTTGAAGCCCTGGATCTGGACCAATTCTTCGGGTTGCTCGAACGGCAACGGACGAAGAAGGACGGAGTTCAGTACACTGAAAATCGCCGTATTCGCTCCGATGCCGATCGCGATCGTGACGAGTGTCACGGTCGCAAAGACTGGGTTGCGCATCAGCTGACGCACGGCGAAGCGTAGATCCTGCCGGAGAGTGTCCATACCGACCTCGCTTGGTGGGCGGGCTCGCGATGTCGCTCCATTATCGTGGCGGCGTGCACGAGGCGGGCTAAAGTAGCGGGGGGCACGGGGCCACGCAGCAGCGCATATCTTTGGCCCGCACGCTGACTGGATCTGCTTCCGAGGCATGATCAGTTGGGCACCAGGGGGGCCGTGCTGGGTCCGTCGGCTGACCAGGAAATACGACGAGGTGCGGGGACGGCGGAACGGACTCCCGCCGCAATCTCACCGTGCAACAGGCTGAGGAGGCGCTGGCGCCGATACTCCGTGATCTCGTGGTCTATCCGTACCCAGCCGTACCTCCGCCGTAGCGTCGCCCAGGACTTCTACACCGATGTCGCGATCCGTCAGCACGCGCTGGACGACGAGCAGCGGGCTCGTCTCCTGGAGATCCCGGGTCGCTGCCCCGTCCACCGCACCCTGGATCGCGGCGTGCGCATCGCGAAGAAGGCACGGCCCTAGGGCGTCGTTGCCGGGAGCAGTGGGTACGAGGAGTGGAGCGGCTCCCCGGTGCGCGGCTCGAGGGAAGGATCGAAGCCCTGGCTGAGCAGCGTCCGCTTCAGGTAGTCGGCCTCCGCCGCTTTGTCGAAGGATCCGCTGCAGACGCGCACAGCAGGCTCGCCGCCGGGCGACTCCACGCCAACGGCATACGAGGAGATCCCTATCTGACTCAACCCCGCCATGAGGTCTCGAGCTTCCTCGAGGTCGCCTGCCTCCGAAAGGCAGAGCACGAGACCTGCATCGCGCTGTATCCAGCGTCCCGGATCCTCTCCCAGCACGGCGCTGACCGTCTCGACCAGACCGTCGAGGGACTCCTGATCTCGACTGAAGCCGACGAGGACGCGCTGGAACACCGTCCCTTCCACCTCGACCGGCACGGTCGTCGCCCACACTTCGGGAGCGCCACGCCGAACCCGCTCCACGACGGTCATCGCCCGATCCAGATCCCGGAAGGCCCCGATCGTCATCGAGTA
Organism: Gemmatimonadota bacterium; assembly: GCA_039585535.1. Lineage (GTDB taxonomy): Bacteria > Gemmatimonadota > Gemmatimonadetes > Longimicrobiales > Gaopeijiaceae > UBA2589. The sequence continues at coordinate 4,991 of JBDGVS010000105.1, forward strand.
CCGCGCCACAGGGGCAGCCACACGCTCCACGCCCTGAACGGAGGTCGGCGCCGAGGCCGAACCATCCGTCGAGCCATACCCAGCCGCCTGGCCGACCGGGGGCGGAGCCGCCTCCACCGGGCCGCCGCCCCGAACCATGACCAGCGCCACAACAGCCGCCAGAGCGGTCGTGAGTGCGAGTGCGGCCGCCCAGGACCGGTCTCGGTTCCGCCGCGGAGGGTCCTGCGGTCGGGAGACGGCCTTCTCGGGCGTCGGACCGGTGAAGTGGAGTGGATCGCGCGCCCGCTCCGGAAGGGCTCGAGCCGCCGGGGGGCACCCGGGCGCGGCTCCTGCGTCCACACGGGCAGCCACGTCGTCTCGCAGCACACGGAACGCCTCGATGATCGATCGTGTCCGTCCGGTGGAGACACCACGGAGGTCGGATCCCTCAGGAAAGCGGTCGGGATGCCAGGCCCGCAGCATCGAGCGGTAGGCGCTCCGCAGTTCGTCTTCCGTGGGGTCTGATTGAAGGCCGAGCAGAATGCGCGCTTCGAATGGTGTCATAGGTCCTTTGCCTCGCCGGCTGCCTCCTACGGGCATGTCGCGATCGCCACCCCGAGGTCTGACAACCTTGAAGCGAGTGCGGAAACATTAGTTTCCGCGTCGTACGGAGGCCAGCACTTTCTTCACTCGCCGGGAGCAGAGTATGCGCCGCAGCGCGACACAACTCGACCCGCGCCACGTCGAAGCGCCGTTCAGCGGGACGGCGCGCAGGCGAGGTGGGATGCCGGCTCAGAGGAGGTCTTCGACGCGGATCTCAGCTCGTGGTGTGTGACGAACATCGATCCGCCGGAGTACGGGGGGATTTCGACGAAGGTACGGTCTCCTGGGCTCTCCCTCGACCCGTCTGGGGCACGTGCTTACCCGCAAGCCTCTTCATCGACGGTCACTCTCACAGTCCAGCTCAAGGAAGCAACTCCAGCGGAAGCCCGAGCGCGAACAGGCAACTCACGTTGATCACGCCTCGGGCTCGTCGCGCGTCGCTCCTCTTCCCTTGATCGCAAGCCAAACGGTGTCGATCAGGTAGGCGCCTGCGTAGAGCGCGGCACAGCCTACGATCACATAGAGGAAGGGTCGAACGTTCACCGGCAAGCCCAGTAATTGGGCAATCCAAAGCAGAACAGCCACCCCTGCGGCCAGCCGTGCCGTTGCACCGACGTTGTTCTCACGAAACCCGGTCACGATACCTCACTCACCAGTTCCAGCGGACCGATTGGCCATTCCGCCCGCGCTCGATCCGGGAGCGGGCTTCCAGGGCGTTGTTGAGGCGGGAGATCGGGTCGGACATGCGGGCAAATTGCCGTTGTCGGTCGATTCGCAGCAAGCCATGCGTCAGAATCCGAGGAGAACACTCCCTCAGACTTCTCACGCCGCCTGCGCACGCGTGCGCACAGACAGGGAAGCTGTGTCGGATGCGGCCGATCCAGGGGAGTCGATCCTGCGCGGGACGTTGCGGGCATCCGGAAATGCCCCACTGGCGTTCACGCAACCTGCCCGACACCGGCGCCCGTCCTCCGTCCAGAGCTTCTGAGAGAGACCCCTGAGCGTCTGGACCCACGATGACAACGCCATCGCACGCATCCACCGACTCCCCGGCGCGGCAGAAAGCGCCGACGAAAGCAGTGCTTTCTGCTCGCGGCATCTCGAAGGTGTACGAAATGGGGGAGGTGGAAGTGCACGCGCTCCGCGAGGTCGACTTCGACCTCTACGCGGGCGAGCTCGTGGTGCTCCTGGGAGCCTCGGGAAGCGGTAAATCGACGCTGTTGAACATCGTCGGAGGTCTGGATCGACCGACGAGCGGCACCCTGAGCTACGGCGACTGGGACCTCACGGCCGCCGACGAGGAAACGCTCACGCAGTACCGACGGGATCACGTCGGATTCGTCTTCCAGCTCTACAACCTGATCCCCAGTCTCACGGCACGAGAGAACGTCGCGCTGGTGAGCGAGATCGCGCGCGACCCGATGAAGCCGTCCGAGGCGCTCGGCCTGGTGGGACTCGCGGACCGCATCGACCACTTCCCCGCCCAGCTCTCCGGCGGAGAGCAGCAACGAGTCGCGATCGCGAGGGCCGTCGCGAAGAGGCCCGACCTCCTCCTGTGTGACGAGCCGACGGGTGCGCTCGATGCGGAAACGGGCAAGCTCGTGCTGGCGGTTCTCGAGCAGGTCAATCGGGATACCGACACCACAACGGCGATCATCACGCACAACGTGGCGATCGGAGGGCTGGGGGATCGGGTCGTGCGTATGAGCAGCGGCGCGATCAGCAACATCACGGTCAATGAGAGTCGGATGGACCTCGCGGAGGTGGATTGGTGAGGCCCCGGATCCGCTCGCTCGACCAGAAGATGCTCCGCGAGCTCTGGAGGCTCCGCGGGCAGCTCGTCTCGATCGCGTTCGTCGTGGCGACGGCCGTGACGACGCTCGTGACCATGCGAGGTACCTACGAGACCCTCGAACGGGGTCGCGCGGAGTACTACCGCGACTATCGCATGGCCGACGTCTGGGCGTCTCTGGAGCGCGCGCCTGAATCGCTGAAGGCCCAGATCGAAGCGATCCCCGGGGTCGCGGCGGTCGAGACCCGGGTGTCGAGCTACGCGAACCTGGACCTGCCCTGGCTGGACACGCCCGGGCAGGGACTCTTCCTCTCGCTGCCCGAGCACCGCCGGGCGTCGGTCAACGACACGTATGTGCGGGAGGGTGGCTACCTCCGAC
>JBDGVS010000106.1:0-7742 GCA_039585535.1 Gemmatimonadota bacterium
GGGGTCCTGGGGCAGTGGCACGTGCCCGTCCTGGACGACGACTCCGCGGAGACGCTCGCCGCACGGGTGCTCAGAGTCGAGCACCAGCTCTACCCACGGGCCGTCGATCACCTGTGTGCAGCGCTCGGAGGCGGTCGCACGCCAGAGCGTATGAAAGATCTGTGGCTCGAAGAGCCGCCCGCCCTACCCCCATCATCGAACCACGAGGCAGAAGAATGAAGCGCGCGCTCCTGAGCGTGTCGGACAAGACCGGCATCGTCGAACTCGGAGAGGCATTGACCGAACGGGGCTGGGAAGTCCTGTCCACGGGGGGCACGGCGCGGGCTCTGTGGGAGGCGGGGGTCGCGGTCACGGCTGTTGCCGACATCACCAAGCACCCCGAGATGATGGGGGGCAGGGTGAAGACCCTGCATCCGGCGATCCATGCGGGCTTGCTCGCGCGTCGGAGCAATGAACGCGACATGGCCGCCCTCGAGGAGCACGGCTACGGCCCGATCGACCTCGTCGCGGTGAATCTCTACCCGTTCCGGGAGACCGTAGCGGCGGGGGATGTGCCGGTCGGAGATGCGATGGAGAAAGTGGACATCGGTGGGCCCACCATGATTCGGGCCGCCGCGAAGAACCACGCTGACGTGTGGGTCGTCGTGAACCCGTCCGACTATGACTCCGTCATCGAAGCGATCGACGGGGAAGAGGACGCGATGCTTCGGAGGCAGCTGGCTGCGAAGGTCTTTCAGCACATCAGTGCATACGATGCGGCCGTGGCGGAGTACCTGCTCGAGCAGTCAGGCGGGAGCACAGGGGCGGGGATGCCCGATCGGCTCGAGGTGTCGATGGGGCGCCTTCAGACGCTGCGGTACGGCGAGAACCCTGATCAGCAGGCCGCCTTCTACGGTCCGGAGCGGGGCGCCGGGATCTCCGCGCTCGAGCAGCACCACGGTAAGGAGCTGTCGTACAACAACATCCTCGACCTGGATGGTGCGCTGCTCAGCCTCGCGCCCTTCGCACACTCGCCACGTCCGGCCGTCGCCATTATCAAGCACACCACGCCGTGCGGTCTCGGGGTAGGGGATACCCTCTCCGAGGCGTACGCGAGGGCGCTCGCGACGGACCCGGTCAGCGCCTTCGGCTCGGCGATCGCTGTGAATCGTCCGGTCGACGCCGAGTGTGCTGAGCTCATGTCGGGGCTCTTCATCGAATGCCTCGTTGCGCCTGCGTACTCCGAGGAGGCGATGGCGAAGCTCACCGAGAAGAAGAACATCCGGATCCTCACTCTCCCGGCGAGTGCCGCCGAGGCTGCCGGAACCACGGCGTTCCTCGCCGAGCACGGGCGCGTGCCGGAGGCACGGGTCCTCCGCTCGGTCTACGGCGGGATGCTCGCTCAGACGCCCCCGATCCCATCGTTCTATGGCCAGATCGACGACTCCTGGTCCATCGCGACCGAGCGCCATCCTACCGAGTCCGAATGGGACGACCTGCGCTTTGCCTGGGCCGCCATCTTCGGGGTGAAGTCGAACGCGATCCTGCTGGCCAAGGATGGCGGGGTGCTCGGGATCGGTGCCGGTCAGATGAGCCGCGTCGATTCTTCGAAGATTGCCGTGCGCAAAGCGGCAGACGCGGGGCTCGACCTGGCGGGTTCAGTCCTGGCGTCCGACGCGTTCTTCCCCTTCCGGGACGGCGTGGACGCGGCAGCCGAGGCAGGTGTGAAGGCCGTGATCCAGCCTGGCGGGTCGATGAGGGATGGGGAAGTCATCGAGGCGGCGAACCAACACGGGATTGCGATGGTGTTTACGGGGAGGAGGCTCTTCCGGCACTAGGAGGTGGGAGGCGACTCCGCTTCGAGAAGCCGATTCACCGCCGCCCGCATCGCCGGTGGCGCGAAGTAGCCCACGACCCGGTGATGGACGACGCCGTTTCGATCGATGATGAACGTCGTCGGGATTCCGCGAATTCCCCCGAAAGCCGACCGATGCTCATTCGTGGCGCGGCCGACCGGGTAGGTGATCTCGCGTTCCTCCAAGAACGCCGTAACGGCGTCGCTTCCACCCACGTCCGTGGAGAGCCCGAGGACGACAACGCCGTCGGCGGCCTTGTCCTCATGTAAGGACTGAAGCGACGGCATCTCGAGCTTGCAGGGCCCACACCACGTCGCCCAGAAGTTGAGAACGACCACGCGTCCCGCGAGGTCTGCGGATCGGATCTCCGTTCCGTCGAGCGCCGTAAAGGCGTACTCCGGTGTTCGTCCGAGGTCGGGACCCACACCGGTCAGGGCACCCAGCTGCGGACCCAGCCGGTAGATCACGAACACGAGTACCGCCACCGTGAAGATGCGCTCGGCCCACACGAAGAGCGGCTTGCGAGGTTCGGGGGCGGATTCAGTCATGGCTGGAATTTGCCATCTCGTGCCCGGTGGACCAAACTCGGCCCATGACCAACTTGCCGGATAAGATCTATACGGAGTCCGAAGTCGAGCGGGCGCGGAACTCAGCGCAGCTCGTCGGCTGGGCCCAGGGTGCAGGCGTCGTGATCGGCGCCGGGATTCTCTGGAGTCTATTGGGATGGATCCCCGTCGTGCTCGGAGTCGGCGCGGTGGGGTGGGTCGGGTACAAGCTGTTCGGGCCGAAGACGGAGGATGAAGGGGAAGGGGCGTCGGGCGGCTAGTGGAGCTGTCCGGAAGGACAAGGCTGCCCTGGAGATCGTCAGTCGTCAGATGGCTCCGGCTCCAGCCGATGCCGTGTCAGCCTCGTTGTAGATCACAGGCATCTGGCCTGTCCAGCGGGACCAGACCTCTGGTTCGGTGATGAGGTCAGCCATGAAGTGCGCGACGTTCACGCGGCTGGTCGTGCCGGCGTCGAAGATCGCGCTCCGAACAGGCGAGGGATGCAGGCTGTACGCTGACACCGCCTCGGCATCGATCAGGCCGTCGGGACGCACCGCTACCCATTCGATCCGCGGATCCGCCTGGCCAACCTCCCGTCGCAGATAGTCGGCCGCCTGCTCATTGTCCGCGTGAGGAGGTAGCAACAGGCGGAGCAGCGCGATGACGCTCTTCTGTGCGAGTGAGATCTCTTCGGATAGGTCGCGATTCGAGTTCCCCGCCGTGTTCATCAGGACAAACTTGGCCGGTTCGTGTGCTCCTCCGTCGCGCAGTGCCTCACAGATCCGGCGAGTCGCGTCAGTCACGAGCCGGCGCGGCGGACCAAACAGGCCCTTGAATGTCAGACTGTGACCGAGGCAGGAAGCCGCCGCGTGACACCCCGAGACGAGCTCGACCAGATCCCGGTCGCTCATGTCGGAGATACTCGCTTCGACTACCGACAGGTTTGGGTGACGCAGCATGTCCTCGCCAAGCTTGGACGGTGTGCGCGCGACTGCCCTCACTTTTTGATCTCGATCGAGGAGTTGGCTCACCAGGAGTCGTCCGGTGGCACCGGTAGCACCCACGATCAGGGAGGTCATCTGGCTCATTGAATCCGCGTTGAGGCGTGACGAAGCAGCCAAGGATAGCGAAGCAGCAGACCGACTGAGAATGCCAGGACGGGTCCCGAGACACCGGCCGCTGTACACTCGCCATCACAAGGATCAGACCCGCTCAGCCGGAGACCGAGGACTGGAGTCGCCGTCACTGAGGAGCTTCTCGGTGAAGTCGAGGCGGCCATGGAGGTTCCTCAGCTGATCCTCGAGATGGTGAAGACGCTCAGCCGTCTCGTCACCCACATCGGTAGAGCGTTCGAGTCGCGCCCACTCCAGCTTCGACGCGAGCCGAGCCTTGTATGCCTTCAGTGCGATGATCCCCACGCCGAGTGCGCCCGAGGAAATGAACAGCGCAAAAGTGCCGATTCCGTCCCAGTCCATTCGGTCCTCCTCGCCAGGCAGAACTGGCTCGATGGTCGTTTCGTGTATCAGGCTTCCTGAGCAGTAGTACGGGTCATCCCTTGGAAGGGGTTCGCTTCGGCGCTGGTGACACCGTGCGTACCTTGTCACCGGGTCGCCCACGCGGCAGAATCGCGAGACGTTCGGTAGCGCCGGATCTTCAGGTTGAGCCGTCCCCCTGTGTGAACGAGGAGAAGAGAACCGTGAGCAACGACAGCAGATTCCGGGGCGTGATGGGTGGCGTCCTGATCCTGGCCCTCTTCGCTCCTGCCGGGCTGCTGGGGCAGAATCGCCAGGAGCAGATTCATCCGGACGCTGCCGGTCCGGCGGCCCAGTCGCTGTCTGTCTACCGACCAGCCGTCCAGTTCACGAACGGGGCGGTCACTGCGGGCCACCCGCTCGCATCGACGACGGGGCTCAGGATTCTGCTCGAGGGAGGCAACGCGGCCGACGCGTCGGTGGCCACGCTCGCGACTCTGCACGTAGTCAGACCACAGAGCTCGGGTACCGGGGGGAACGGCTTCTTCACGGTCTACGACAAGGCGACCGATCAGGTCTATTCGTTGGGCGCCACGGGTGCTGCCCCCCTGACCATCGATCCCGAAACCATGACGCGGGAGTTTCTGAACAGGGGTATTCGTGCCGGCGTCGTGCCCGGGCTGTTCGGAGGCTGGATCGCGCTCCTCGACCGCTTTGGAACCATGAGCCTGGCCGAGGTGCTGGAGCCGGCCATCGACTACGCGGAGAACGGCCATCCGATCGAGGCGTCTGTCGCCGGATCGATCGCCCGATCGCGTTCCTTCTTCGAGCAGTTTCCTACGAGTGCCCGCGTGTTCCTGCCCAACGGAGAAGTGCCGGAGCCGGGAGAGCTGTTCCGGATGACTGATTTGGCGAACACGTTCAAGAAGGTGGTGGAAGCCGAGCAACAGGCGCTCGCGGACGGCAAGAGCAGGTCACAGGCTCTGCAAGCCGCCTCCGATCGCTTCTACAGGGGCGACATCGCTCAAGAGATGGCACAGTTCTACGCGGACAACGGCGGCGACTTCACACTCGAGGACTTCGCCGCGTACGACCCGATATGGGCAGAGCCGGTTCACACGACCTTCCGTGGATACGACATCTACTCGAGCCCTTCGACGTCCCGGGGAGGCTTCGAAGTCGCGATGCAGCTGAGCCTCGTTGAGGGCTTCGACCTAAAGGCAATGGGTCACAACAGCGCGGAGACGCTCCATGTTCTGGCGGAGGCGATCAAGCTCGCGAAGTCCGATATCTATCATTATGTCGGCGATCCCGCGTTCACCGATATCCCGGTGGCCGGCATGCTGTCGAAGGAGTATGCGACCGACCGGCGTGACCTGATCAGCCGGAGTGTGGCGATGCGTTATCCGGCAGCTGGGGCGCCACCTCGTGCGACGTCCGAACCGTCGGCGTCGATCCCCATGCCGGGTGGGCCGCAGTTCGATGAGAGGGCGGAGGTGGGTGGTACGACCAGCTTCTCGGTCGCGGATCAGTTCGGGAACGTGATCGCCGCAACGCCGACGCACGGTGGCGGGTTCGGTACCGGGGTTGTTGTCGGCACCACCGGACTGCTGTTCAACAACGGGACCCGGATCGGTTCGACTTCCCCGTATCCGGACGACGTCAACTACGTCCGCGGCGGGCAGATCCCGTTGCTGAACAACTCGCCGGTCATCGTGATGAAAGACGGCGAGTTCGTTCTCGCGGTTGGGTCTCCGGGTGGTGAGACAATCGGCCAGACGCAGTTCCAGACTGTGCTGAATGTGCTGGAGTTCGGAATGTCGATTCAGGAGGCGGTCGCGGCGCCGCGCTTCGCTCTTACCGCAGAGCCGAACTTTTATCTGCCCGATGCGGAGGTCGTCATGAACCTCGAGAGCCGTGTGGATCCGGCGATTGTTACGGCACTACGGGCCTTTGGGCACCAGGTGGAGGTCGCCGCTCCGTACAGTCTGGGTAGCAACCAGGCGATCTTTCGGGACCTCGTCACCGGGACTCTGTGGGCCGGAGCAGACCCCCGGCGTGTGGCTTATGCCGTGGGGTGGTAGGACGAGTCTCGGCAGCCCGCTCCCAAACGAGGCGGTTGCCGCCGAGGCTCTAGCGGCTCAGTAGCAGATCCAGCTGTCGGTCCAGCTCCGCGAGCGTATCTCGATCCGTCTCATCGTAGATGTTGCGAAGCTCGTAGGGGTCGGCCGCTAAATCGTACAGCTCATCCATTCCGTCCAGGTCCGTGTATCGGATGTACTTATACCGGTCCGTTCGAAGCGCCCGATATCCCATATCTCGGATACGCTCAAAGACTTCGTCGGTATGGTACTCGATCAGGAGTGACGAGCGCGGTTGGAAGTCCGGGTCGCCAAAGGCTGGCTTGATGGAGACGCCATCCAGGTCGTCGGGCGGGGTGAGGCCCGCGAGGTCGAGGACAGTCGGGGCTACGTCTACGTTGGCGGCCATCGTGTGAAGCTCCAGACCGGCCGAGATGAGTGGTGGATAGCGAACGAGTAGGGGGATCCGGATGCTGGGCTCGTAGGCGAGCCGCCGTTCCTGTGCGAGTCCGAACTCACCGTAAAAGAAGCCCTGGTCACTGGTTACGATGACCACGGTGTTATCCAGGCTGCCCTGGTCCTCGAGCGTGGTGAGGATCACTCCCAGTCCGCGGTCGACGGCGCTCAACATCCGGAGACGGGCCAGCACATCCTCGTCGGGTGTGCCACCGGCTGGACTTCGCGGGTCCGTGTAGTCGGTGATGCGCTCCAGCGCTGGTTTGCCTTCGAGCGGCGCCTGCCACGACGGGGTCCTCGGAAGAGTCGCCGATTCGTAGAGGTCGCCGTCCTCGGGTGCCGGTGGAAACGAGCGCTGGCGGCCCTCCAGTATCTCTGGGTGGACCGCCTTGTGCGCCAGGAAGAGCACGAAGGGCTGGCTGCGATCCGCGGACTCGATGAAGTCGGCTGAATAGCGAGACAGGATGTCCGTCATGTATCCAGACTCTCGAACGTACTCCCCGTCGATGTTCATCTCCGGGTCGAAATAGGTGCCCTGACCCACGAAGCTCACCCAACGATCAAAGCCTGGTCGCGGTGTATCGTCTTCGTGCCCCATGTGCCACTTGCCGATGAACGCCGACTGGTAGCCCGCGTCATGGAGCATGCGTGGAAACGTGCGAATCGCATGGCTCTGCTCGGCACGCTCGCGGTTGTCTACGATTCCGTTCCTGTGCGGATACTGCCCCGTGAGGAACACCGCGCGCGATGGCGAGCACAGCGGCGCAGCGGTGAAGAAGTTGCTGAAAGACACGCCTTCGCGTGCGATTCTCGTGAGGTGGGGAACCTCAACGAACGGATTCTCGACGATGTCGTCCAGCCGCACGTCGTCCAGGAGGACGAAGACGATATTGGGTGGCACCTCAGCGGGAGAACTCTCGCTCTCGCTTGCGCACCCCGACACGATCGGAGCCAGCAGGACGGCAAGAAGGGGCAGGCGGGTCGCCCCCCTCCGGAAGCCGCCCTCTGAGCGCCAAGTCAAGAAAGGGAGGACGGCATTCATAAAGCACCTGTTCACGACCGGTTCTCCTCGTACGCTACGATGGCCTCAGGTGGGAATCGTAGCCGTGATGGACGGCGCTCGGTAGGTGCTCGGGCTCGGCTCCGAGTCCCCGGGCCGCCCTCCGACGACCGGTTGTTTCTGACACCTGTTACCTGATGGGTGAACCGGGTAGCACGCGTGGGTTGTCCCGCGACGGGCCGCGCAGCACAATCGCGACAGGTTGGAACTCAGCGAGAACGAATAGCAAAGCAAGGAACTGGAATATGATGAGCCGCCTTCGAAAGACAGCCGCGGTGTGCGTCTGCCTGGCC
>JBDGVS010000107.1:0-7700 GCA_039585535.1 Gemmatimonadota bacterium
AGAGCACCTCTCGTTCTCCGATGGAGATCCATCCTGCCGCGGCCGAGAGGCCGCCGGACTCTTCGCGATCCAGGGCAGGGTGAAAGGCCTCGGGAGCGGATCGCTTGAGGGCGTCGATCGCTCCCGCAGCGTAGCGGACGTCGCGCACGCCTTCAGCCGGTCTGACACGCCCCGTTCGGGTCGCGACCGCCGCCCGCTGTCGGCCGCCGGATGTGCCGACAACGAAGCTCCATGTGCCCAGGGCTTTGAGCGAAGGGAGATCGAAGAAGTCGCGGAGGGCGGACTCTTCGATGTCCCCGGAGAGCTCGTCGAGTAGGAGTACGTCAGGATCGACCGCAGCCAACGCACGTGCGAAGTCGTCCATGCCGCGGTCGAATGACCGCCCGGAGACGTTCATCTGCGCGACGCGCGTCGTTCCGGTCGGTCGAGCGAGTCGGTCCTCCACACTCCTGGATCGGGGGTCGGAGCTGTCACGTTGGGCCCCCTCCGACGTGGAAGGAGACGCGGTCGCCTCGTATTCGGCCACGGTCGTTCGGTCGAGAATGGCACCTTGCTCGACATAGACGGCGCCGATTCGCAATCGGTCTCCGATCCGGGGGAGCACCGGATCTGTAGAGCCGGCCCGCGAGACCCGCATCTCGAATCTGTTCGCCGACCAGGTCGGCGCGACGACGACGCCCAGTTCGTAGGAGGAGGCCGCCGTCCCGAGCCCACTTCCGCTGACCGCTCGGAGCGCGAACCCCTGACCGCGCACGTCCGCTGCGGGGTCCGCGACGTGGGACAGTTCGAGCATCAGGTCGACTCCTGACATCCCGTGGACTTCGCCACCTGACCCCGGATTTGTGTCGAGCAGGAAGATCACCGAGCCGGGGAGGGACTGCGCGTTCACTTCTTGTCCGAAGTCCACCGCGAGGTACATCCACGAGTCGTCGTGCTGCAGGTGGATCGAGCGGAGATCGACCTCGGAGCCCGGGGCGTCGCGAGGGTCTTCGATGAGCAGTGTGGACTCGGACCACTCGTCGAAGATGCCGTCCACGAAGACGAGCGCTTCCGGGGCGTCGAGGGCCCCGTCGGATCCGGGGAGCTCGGTCGATGCTTCCTGATCGCCCGCGGCGCACCCGCAGACCGCGAGTGCCGCGAGGGCCGTGAGGGTGCGGCTAGCTGGCCAGCTCATCGACGACGCGGGCGCCGGCGGAGCGCATCGCCTCGGCTACGGCCAATTGGTAGACCTGCACGTACCACTGGCCGGATTCACTCTCCATCTCTTCGCTGGCGCTGTTGAGCACACTGTCGGGGACCGTTTCCGTCGCATGGAGGGCAGTCACCACTGCCGCGTTGAAGCTGTTCTCCAGTCGGGCCATGAGCGCGTCGCCTCGCAGAGGCCGGAAGGGGTCCGCTCCGGGGCGCATCTGATCCCTCACGGCGTAGGCAGCTTCCGTGAGCGCCTGCTCGAGAAGTACGAAGAAGTCTCCTGTGCCCCTCGCCTCGGTCCAGCGTGCGACGAGTCGAACCCGCACGGACGAGGGAGGCTCGGTGGTGTATTCACCGAGCCACTCCTCCAGCGAGAGCGGCGGCTCGTATTCATCGACGATCCGTCGAGCGTCTGCGCTGGCACCATGACCGAGCCAGGCGACGACCTCGTCCACCCGTCCCGGTGGGGCTTCGGCCTCCATGAAGGCGGCGATGTCTCGGTGCAGGAGATCCGGATCAAAGCCGGCCTGAACCGCGGGAACCAGGCGCTCGAGCTCCGGGTCCGAGAGGTCTCCGATCAAGAGAGCGACCTGCCGGGAGAAGACGCGGGCTCGGGCATCGATAATGGCGTCGACGTCCGAGATCGCGAGAATCTGATCGATCGGCGCCGTGGATTCGTCTACGGAGTTGGTGCGGACGGACGGCGCCTCGCCTTCCCCGGTGGACGGAGGTGCCACAGCTCCGTCGGTGCCTGCACCCCCGGACGCCGAACAGGCTGCGATCAGTGCCAGGAAGGGCAGCCAACCGATCAAACCGAGTCGACGTAGACGGACGCGTGCAGGGCCCATCATCAATCCCCGCTGATACCACCGTGCAGCATGTCACCGAGCCAGTGGCCGGCTCTCTGGACCTTGGCCCGGACGTAGGGAAGGTTGTGCCGGTTCAGGGTCCCGTGGAGCGGGGTGCGGTCAACGACGCGAATGCCCCCGTCTTCCAGCGCCTGGAGCTTCTCCGGGTTGTTCGTGAGGAGGCGCACCCGCTCGATCCCCAGATGTCTCAGGATTCCGACGGCGCCATGGTAGCGCCGCTCGTCTGCACCGAACCCGAGTACGCAGTCGGCGTCGACGGTGTCGAGGCCTTCCTGCTGGAGGGAGTAGGCGCGGAGCTTGTTTCCAAGCCCGATCCCACGGCCTTCCTGCTCCAGGTAGAGCAGAACTCCGCCGCCCGACGCCGAGAAGACCTGGAGACTCCGACGCAGCTGCTCGCCGCAGTCACAGCGCAGGCTTCCGAACAGGTCGCCCGTGAGGCAGGCAGAGTGCAGACGCACCGGTACGGGGTCCGGCCACTGCTCGGGCTCCCCGATCAGGATCGCGACGTGTTCCGTCAGTGCGTTGGCTTCGCGGAAGAGCATGAAGCGAACATTCTCGGCCTCCTCCAGCGGAACCGGTGCGTCACTTACATACGTAACCTCGACACTCTCGTCGCTCGTGCCCGCGAGAACCGAGACCTGATCAACGCATACGGTGAGCGTCTCACCGGACGAGATCGCGGTGGCCAGGCGCGGCACGCTGTCCAGGTCGGTTTCGACCGCGAGGGTCGCGGGCAGCATTCGCCCGAGACGCATCAGGGTGAGGCCTGCGCGTTCCCCGATGGTGGCCTCCCGAACCCGGAGGGCCTTGAAGTCAGCGACGGCGGGGCTGGTCGCGATGCGGAGGATGTCCGTGGCGTTCTCGTCGTCGAGACGGAGGGCAAAAGCGGAGCCCATGGTGGTCCCCGGGTCCTCGGTGAGCCCCATCGCGGCGGCACGGTGGCCTGTAATGGTCAGATGCAGTGGGCCGCAACCCAGCGCAGTCAGGCGCGAAATCGTCTCCTCGGTGAGCCCCTCGACGGCGGCCACGAGCACAGGTCGTGTTCCGGCCTCCCCGTCGGGAGGGGTGACGAGAACCGCGCGTCCGCGTTGAAGGTCGAAGAGACCTCGTTCTGCTTCGTACATACTGCTGATCCGCCTTTTGACATCCGGATCCTGCTGGGTCAGGAACATATGACTCGTGCGACGCCGCCGGCCAGCGGCCTCGGTCGCGCGAGGATCGAAGAGCTCCGTAGGACGAAGAACGTCCGCAGGAGTTACAAGAAGGCCGGTTTCCAGACGCCTCCCCAAGGGGCGACTCGACAAGCGTACCAACGGGGCGGCCAAGAGGATCCCTGCGAAGATCGGGGTGAGCCAGAGAAAGAACGCAGGACTCAGCAACAGCGTGACGCCTGCCCACACGATACCGACGAGGGTCATCCCCGCCGTCGAGCGCACTGCCTCGGACCATCCGACCGCCCGCCCGTCCCTGGGCTGGGCGCCCCAGACTACATCGTGACCCGTGAGGATTCCGAACACGAAGCGCGCGTGGTAGAGCATCATCACGGGGGCGACGATCACGGAAAACACGGTCTCGAGAAGTGCGCCGACCACCAGTCGCGGCCCTCCGCCGAAGGCGGCACGCCGGCGCCCGACGGCGAGCGTGAGCCCGAGGACCTTGGGTCCGAAAAGGACGATCGCCGTGACGGCGAGCAGGGGTGCCAGGCCGCCGAAGGCGCTGGCGATCCCGAAGAGGGCGGCGAAGATTTCACCGCTGCCCCCGGGAGCAGGGAACAGAGACCGACTGCTGAGGGCGGGCACCAGAACGTAGGCCGTGCCCGCCAGAAGAATCAGCATCCAGAGGACCGACGAGAGGTATCCCATCGCCCCGAGCATGAAGTGGACACGACTGACCGGGTGGAGCCCGTGGAGACCCAGGAGTCGGAGATGCTGGATGCTCCCCTGCGCCCATCGCCGGTCTCGCTGGGCGAAGTCGACCACGTTCCCGGGCACGTCCTCCCAACTGCCGCCGAGGCCCGGTAGCAGATAGACGCCCCAGCCGGCGCGTCGGAGGAGCGCAGCCTCGACGAAGTCGTGACTCAGCACGGGCCCACCCAGCGGCGGCCGACCCTTGAGTACCGGAAGCCGACCATGTTCGGCGAAGGGCGCCAGTCGGATGATCGCGTTGTGGCCCCAGTAGTTGGCGGCGTCGCCCTGCCAGAAGCTTTGACCGGAGGCCAGCATCGGGCTGTAGAGCGCTGCCGCGAACTGTATGAAGCGACCGAAGAGGGTGTGCTGCCTGGCAGGAAGCGGAACGGTCTGAACGAGTCCGGCGGTCGGATTCGCCTCCATGACCCGGACGAGCTCTACGACGGTGTCCCCGCTCATGACGCTGTCCGCGTCCAGCACGACCACGAAGTCGTAGTCGTCAGAGCAGCGCGTGCAGAACTCGGCGATGTTGCCCGCCTTTCGGCCGGCGTTCTGGCCGCGGCGACGGTAGTGCAGGCGGTGCGGTCGGGTGGCGCCGTCTCGGAGTGCACGCCATGCCCCTTCCTCCCGATGAGCGAGCTCGATGTCGGTCGTGTCGCTGAGCAGGTGGAAGTCGAAGTTCTCGGCGTAGCCCGTGTCTTCCAGCGAATGCATGATGGCGGACAGCCCACCCATCACGAGTTCTGGCCGTTCGTTGTGCGCCGGCATGACGAGTGCTGTCCTCGTCGTGAGCGGCACTTCGGCCGCCCCGCTTCTGCTGGCCGTGCCCAACCGCTGGAGAGACAGGGCGTCGCGCCCGAGCACCCCGAGGACAAAGCCGACGATGGCGTTCCAGAACGCGACCGTGATCCAGCCGAAGGTCGGGACGAAGAGCACCAGGATGGCGACCTCGAGCCCGGTGACCCCGCCCGCTCCCACGATGCCGAACATCATTGTGGCGGCTGCGGCTGTCGTGCCCAGGACCAGGGCGGAGAACAGCGCTCGTCGGATCCGGATGCCGGGGACGACCAGCTGCCGATCGGCGATGGGGGATGTCACGGGGTCTCGCCCGGGTACCAGGCGTACGTCCACGTCTCGGTCACGCGTATCCCGTCGACCTCGAGAAAGAGACGCATGTCCGGTGGTCGATCGGTGTCGGCCTCCACGCGGAAGGACGCCCGCCAGCCGCCGCTCGGAATCGGTTCTGCTCGCGCTTCGTCGACCCGGCCCGCGAAGGTCTCCAGCATGACATCCACCGACGCGCCGGCGGGAAGTTCGTCCAGGGCCCCGCCCTCGAAGTCGACGATGAAGCGGCGGAGCTCGGGTCGATCGACATCACCCGGCAGCGCCGCGCGACCCGCGCGGGTTCGTACCACATGTCCGAGCGTCTCGTCGGCGAGGCGGCCGTCGAAGGTGCTCAGGGTATAGCGGTATCGGCGCTCGTCGCCGGATCGGAACGGCTCTTCGGGCACCCAGTACGCTGCGATGTTGTCGTTGAACTCCGTCTCGGTCGGGATCTCGAGGAGTTCGACTCCACCCCCGCCCCAGCGGTCGTCGGGATGTACCTGGATCCACTCGCTCGGACGCTCGTGGTAGCGAGCTTCGAGATCGAGGAAGGAATCGAAGTCCCTGGCCCTCTGCGCGAGGCCGAAGCCCACCGGGTCCACGTCGCGGAGCGAACTCACCCGCAGTCCCCGTCCGTTGGAGAGGGGCCGCCAGATCCACTCGTCTTTCCGCGTACGGGCCATGAGTCCGTCGGAGTCGTGGACTCCCGCACGGAAGTCGTCGAATGCTCCGGCGGATGCCGGGTCGAAGAGGTACATGCTGCTCAGCGGAGCCACGCCGAGTTTGCCGACGTCGGTGCGCGCGAAGATGCGGGCCTCGACGGACATCTCGGTGTTCTCTCCCGGAACGAGCACGAATCGGTACGCACCGGTGACCGACGGGCTGTCGAGTAGAGCATGGATAATGAGCGTGTCGGCATCGGCCTCGGGGCGAATCAGCCAGAATTCGCGAAAGTCGGGAAATTCTTCGGGTCTGTCGGTTGCGACGTCCACCGCCAACCCCCGAGAGGAGAGCCCGTACACCTGACCGGGTCCGACGAGCCGGAAGTACGACGCGCCCTGGAAGACGACGACCTCGTCCATGCGTCCCGGAGCGTTCAGCGGGAAGTGAATTCGGAAGCCCGCGTATCCCAGAGAGCCCGTGTCGGTGAGGTCGTCGGGGAGCTCTGCGGCGGCGCCCTCGTACGAGAAGAGCGCCGGGTCGAAGTCGAGCGTTTCGGCGGAGTCGTCGACGAGGTGGATGCGCACCGGTTCATCGAAGAGGAAGCCGGGGTGGAAGAGCTGAACCTCGAAACGGCTCGTGCCTCGCCAGAGGGCGGCTTCCGGGCGAAAGCGGATGGAGCGATACGCGTCGTAGTCGAGCTGAGCCAGCGAGCCGGGGATTTCATTCGGGGGAGGGCGATACGGCGCCGCGGCGAGTTCGCGCGCGCGACGTGCGACGAACGCACCGACCCCTTCCCGGGTAAGCCCTTCCATCGACGTCGAAGGGACGGCGACCTGGCCTTCGATACGTCGAGCGCTGGCGTCGTCCGGGTTGGCGCCGCCCCCGGCACCGGGTAGTGTGGAGCCCGCGTCGGGATCGGCTCCGCAGCCGCTCGACAGCACGAGTGCGAGCGCCAGCGTCGAAGTGAATCGAAGGGTCGGCGAATCCGACATCGGACTCCGGGGAGCCGCGAAAAGGCCAGATGAACGACAGCGCCGGTGGGAAAGCCACCGACACGGGCCGCGGCCGCGCGGACGAGGACAGGGAAGGCGTTGGGCTGTTGAGGCTGTTCGCCGCCCTCTTCGTTGTCAATGCGCTCTTCCTTCTGCCCGACTTCATTCTGCTTCGCGGAGCCGGTGCCGCCTGGGTCTCGGTCGAGGCGTGTCTGATCGTCGCGATCTTCGCGCTCTTGCCCCGAAGTCGAGCCACGTGGGTCGCTGGCGGAGCCGTGGCCGCCCTTGTTGTGACCGTTTTCGTCCTCGAGTTGGCCGAGACGGCGATGTGGACGGCGCTCTACCGTCCTCTGAACCTCTACATGGACATTTGGCTCGTCGATTCGGTCCACCACCTGCTGATTGGGACGCTGGGCACGCCGCCCGCGCTCCTCGCTGAGCTGGTGGCGCTCGCGGTGTTGGCAGGCCTCGGGTCCGTCGTCGCCTTTCTGCTGGTTCCAGGGCGTCGAGAGCACGGTCGAGCGCTTCATCGGACCGGAGCTGTGGTCGCCGCCCTTCTCGTGATCGTCGGCTTCACCCTCGACCAGGCGGAGCGTCCGGACGTGCGCGTGGACAAGCCGGTACTCCGTCTCGTGCACGACCAGTGGACGCGCTGGCGAGAGACGAGCCGGGACCGAGACGTCTTCCGGGCAGAGCTGGCGGAGCTGCCCAAGAGCTACGCGGATACGCCCGGTCTGCTCGCTGGCCTCGGGGGCCGTGACGTCATTCTCGCCTTCATCGAGTCGTATGGCGTGACCGCGATCGAGGACCCTCGCTATGCCCCGGTGGTCGGCCCGCGCCTCGACGACTTCCAGCGTCGGGTCGACTCAGCCGGGTTGCACGTCGTCTCTGGACGGCTGATCGCTCCGAGTCAGGGCGGGCAGTCATGGTTCGGCCACGGGTCGATGCTGAGCGGGCTCTGGCTGGATACGCAG
>JBDGVS010000108.1:0-14252 GCA_039585535.1 Gemmatimonadota bacterium
AACGTGATGATGGGGAACGTGCCGGATCACTCGTGCGTGAAGTCGGGGACTGAGCAATTTCAGTCCCTGATCGAGTGGTACGAAGCCAATCACGGATCCGGAACGCATCCGTCCATGGGCTTCTTTCAGATGGGCGGTGGGATCGCCGGAGACTTCGCGATCTGCGCCGTGCCGTGCATCGCGCAGGATCTCCAGCGTGAGGTCCCGTACTGGGGCTACTTCTGCCAGATCACCGATGCACAGCCGTCGTACGGGGGGTACTCGGGAGCGCCGGCGAACGAGAAGATCACCTGGGGGAAGCTGGAGCCGACAACGCCGAAGTTCGAGATCAACTCCGACGCCGCGATCGTCGCACCCCTCATCTGTGCCTGGGTGCTCGGAGACTGACGTCGGAACCGAGTCGGGGGAGGCCGTGCCTCCCCCGACCGGTGACTACTCCGAGATCGGTCCGGCGAAGCCCGCCTCTGCGACCACCAGCAGAAGTGCACGCTGCACGGCCAGGTAGGCGTCCTCATTTACCCAGTATTCGTCGGGCGCATGCGCGTTCTGACCGACGCCGCCCTTCCCGATCGTGACCGCTGGCACACCGAGCGCGATTGGCACATTCGAGTCGGTCGACGAGCGGGCGAGCTGCCCCTCGACGCCGAATGCGGCCGTCGTGGCGAGCGCGCGCTGAATGAGCGGCGTCGATGGGTCCATCTCGCCCGACGGGCGATCCCCGATCTTGTCGGGGTCCACCGTCAGCGCCTCGCCCTCACGCCGCAGCTCGTTCTCCTCCGCGAGGCCGCGCTCCATGGCGGCCAGGAAGGCGTGCTCGATCCGAGCCAGGCTTGCGGGGCTCTCGGAGCGCATGTCGACCTCCATCCAGCTTTCGAAGGGCACCGAATTCACCGACGTGCCGCCTCCGACGCGGCCAACGTTGTAGCTGGTCTTCGGACCCGAGCGAGTGAGCGTGTCCGCTGCGTCCTGGAAGTACCGCACCGCGCGGCTCATCGCGTGGGCGGGGTTTGCGGTACCGAAGGCTCCCCAGGAGTGCCCCCCGGGGCCCTCGAAGGTCACGCGGTAGCGTACCGATCCGAGACCCATGGAGACCAACCGGGCGAGATTGCCCCCATCGACGTCGATCCACACGTCGGGCCAGAGGCCGCCCTCCTGGTAGAGATGCTTCATCCCCCTGAGATCCCCGAGTCCTTCCTCTCCCACGACCCCGACGAAGAGCACGTCGTCTTCCGTTTCGACGGAGGACTCTTCCATCGCTCGGAGTACCGAGAGCACCACGACGAGGCCGCGGGTGTCATCCCCGACGCCGGGTGCGAAGAGCGTGTCTCCGACCTGACGAACGGAGACGTCGGTGCCTTCCGGGAAGACTGTGTCGAGGTGCCCCCCGAAGCCGATCGTCCGATCTCCGGTCCGCCCGCGGCGCAGCCCGATGACATTGCCCTCAGCGTCGGTCCAGACCGAGTCGGCCCCGAGCTCCGTGAGCAGCTCTCCGAAGCGCACCCCGCGCGCCTCTTCCATGAACGGAGGGGCGGGGATCTCCGTGAGCTCGATCAATCGCTCCATGGCCCAGGCGTCGTGCTCCTCGGCAAGACGGAGGGCGTTCGAGATCGAGCGGTTGGCCAGGAGTGCCTGCGCCTCCTCGGCGTACTCCTGGGTCGGTGACTGAGCCGCGACCGGCACGACCGCGCCGGCGATCAGCGCGAGGGTGAGGATCGGCGCTGTGAGGGCAGTGTGTCCACGGCGAGGCGGACGAGCGGTCTGGGGAGTGGGAAGCATGTCTGTATTGGGCATGAGTAGCTCGTTGGAGGTCCGGCGGGACCGGTCGATAACGTACCGAAATCGCCCGCGGAGTGATCCGCCAGGCTCAGGGTGGCGTCGACTTCAGTCGCTGATTCGACTGTGTACGTCGGGTTGCTGCAAGGATTTGGGACGGCGATACTCGGACGTCGCTCGGAGCCGTGTTCGTGGGCTCTGGCAGGACTCGACCGATGCCGATGACTGACCCGCACAACAATCCAAGCGCTTCGTCCGGTGGCGCGCCCGCCGCGGCAGCGTCCTCACGCCCCCCCATGGACGACGAGATTTCTCTCTGGGAGGTCTTGGCCGTTTTGCTTCGCCGGCGCGGGACGATCGTTCTGACGACGATCCTGGTGGCCGGAGGTGCGGCCACCTACGCGCAGCTCCGTCCCCTGCAGTACACCACGTCGACGGCGTTTCGAGCGCAGGGCACGCAGGCATCGGCCGGGCAGTTGATGGCCCTCGCCAGTCAATTTGTCGTGAATGTGCCGGGTGGAGGCGAGGAGGCGAGTCCTGCGTTCTACGCGGAGCTCCTGACCTCCCGGGAGTTGCTGCACCGTGCAGCGACGAGGAGTTACGAGGTGGAGGGGTTCGGTGCGGCCTTGATCAAGGACCTGATGGAGATCGAGGAGGACACCGAGCCAGAGCGTGACGAGGAAGCCTTGGAGACGCTCCGCGATGAAGTAGTCTCGGTCTCCACCGGACGTGAGACCGGCACGGTCACACTGGCCGTGAAAACGGAGTGGCCGGAGCTGTCGGTCGCGATCGCGCAGCAGCTCCTGGACGATCTCGCCCGATTCAATTTGGAGACTCGCCAGTCTCAGGCAGCGTCCGAGCGGGCCTTCATCGAGACACGAGTCGAGCAGGCTCGCGAGGACCTCAAGATCGCCGAGGATTCGCTGCGCGTGTTCCTCGAGACCAACCGCCAGTGGGAAAACTCGCCTCTGCTTCGATTCCGCCAGGATGCGATGACGCGTGAGCTGACGCTGCGTAGCTCCGTGCTCAACACGCTGGTCCAGTCGTTTATCGAGGCGAGGCTTGCCGAGGTACGGGACACGCCTGTGATCACGATTCTTCAGGAGCCGTACCTGCCACCCCGCCACGACCCTCGCCGGCGTGTACTGATCGGCCTGCTGGGCATCATCCTCGGGGGCATGCTCGGGATCGTTCTCGCGTTCCTGGTCGAGGCGTTCGCGCGTCCCAACGCGGGAGACCCTGCGCGCGAGGATTTCGATCGCACGTGGAGGGGTGTTGTTCGGTCGATTCCCTTCGTGGGACGCGGCAAGGCCTGACCGAGGCCAGGATCCGGCTCGACCGCAAAGAGCGGCTACGGGTCGGAGACGAGAGGGTCTTGGGTTAACTTTCAGGGCTGTTCACTGAGCCCTCCGCGATCGCGGACGTTCCCATAGATCCATGCCCATTCGTAATATCGCCATCATCGCGCACGTCGATCACGGAAAGACGACTCTGGTCGACCAGATGTTCGGTCAGGCCGGCGTCTTCCGGGAGAATCAGGCTGTCGAAGAGCGCGTGATGGATTCCAACCCGCTCGAGAAAGAGCGGGGCATCACGATTCTCGCCAAGAACACCGCCGTCCAGTGGAACGACGTGAAGATCAACATCGTCGACACCCCTGGCCACGCCGACTTCGGTGGAGAGGTGGAGCGTATTCTTCGCATGGTCGACGGCGTGGTGCTGTTGGTCGATGCGGCCGAGGGCCCGATGCCGCAGACGCGTTTCGTGACCCGCAAGGCGCTCGAGCTCGGGATTCTGCCACTCGTGGTGATCAACAAGGTCGATCGGGGGGACGCTCGTCCGCACGAGGTGCACGACGAGGTTCTGGAGCTCTTCATGGATCTGGAGGCCACCGACGAGCAGCTCGATGCGCCTTTCCTGTATGCGGTTGGGCGTGATGGCTGGGCCTCCGCGGACCCGGAGGCTACGGGCGGCGACCTCGGTCCGCTCTTCGACACGGTTGTCTCGTACTTTCCGGCGCCGGACGTGGACGTGGACGGTCCTCTCCAGATGCTTGTGGCCACCCTGGACTACTCGTCGTACGTGGGCCGGATCGCGATCGGTCGCATCGAGCGCGGGACCGTACACGTAGGGGATCAGGTCACACTCCTCGATCTCGGCGACGCGGGCATGGTCACCGATCCATCGGAGGCCGAGCACGCGAAGGTCTCGAAGCTGTACACCTTCAGCGGGCTCGATCGGATCGAGGTCGAAGAGGCCAAGGCCGGTGACATCGTCGCGCTCGCGGGGCTCGACGGTATCGAGATCGGGAAGACACTCACGGATCCGGCGTGTCGGGAGCGACTCCGCGGTATCGCGGTCGAGGAGCCGACACTCTCCGTCGACTTCACGGTGAACAACTCTCCCTTCGCGGGCCAGGCCGGGAAGTTCGTGACGACGAGGCAGGTGCGAGAGCGTCTCTATAAGGAACTCGAGCGGAACGTCTCGTTGCGGGTCGAGGCGACCGAGTCGCCCGACACCTTTACGGTCAGCGGGCGCGGAGAACTCCACCTCACGATTCTCATGGAGACGATGCGCCGGGAGGGATACGAGTTCCAGGTATCGCGTCCCCGCGTGATCACTCGGAAGGAGGATGGCCAGCTCGAAGAGCCCTACGAGCAGGCGGTCGTCGAGGTGCCCTCCGAGATGGTCGGTACGGTCATCGAGAAGCTCGGCTCCCGAAAAGGGGAGATGACCGAGATGAAGCCGATGGGCGACTCGGGAACCACGCGACTACGGTTCAAGATTCCGGCTCGTGGTCTCTTCGGATACCGCTCAGAGTTCATGACCGACACGCGAGGGGAGGGGATCCTGCACCACAACTTCCTCGAGTGGGGTCCATGGGCCGGAACGCTCAAGGGCCGCTCGCGTGGCGTTCTGGTTGCGGACCGGCCGGGCAAGGCCGTCGGCTTTGCGCTCTTCGGACTTCAGGAGCGGTCCACGCTCTTCGTGAAGCCGGGAGAGGAGACGTATGGAGGCATGATCGTCGGGGAGAACGCCCGCTCGGACGACATGGATGTGAACGTGAGCAAGGAGAAGAAGCTCACGAACATGCGCACGACGTCGTCAGACGAGAATATCAAACTCGAGCCACCGAGGGCGATCACGCTGGAGCTGGCACTGGAGTTCATCCAGGACGACGAGCTCATCGAGGTGACACCGGTCGCGATCCGGCTTCGCAAGCGCGTCCTCGATCCCAACCAGCGGAAGAAGGCGGCGAAGAAGGCGAATCAGCCCGCGGCGGTCTGACTCGGGGCGAGTCGGGAACCCTCTCGTGTTCTGAAGGGTGAGTAGGCCAGGAAACGCGAGTCTTCCCGGAGAGCCTTTCGATGTCTTCGGCTGAACGATAGAAGGGTCAACACGATGAACGCCGTGAACAGAAAGCGATTCGAGAGCGCGCCTGACTTCTCGAGTTACCTCGACCTCGTGCAGAAGAACCGCGAGCTGTGGCGGGGAGTGTGGGACAGGGTACGGGTCCCGGAAGACGCGCTGGAAGCAGCGCGCCAGATCCCCGGCGGGTGGCACCTGGTCGCCCTGTCCGAGGACTGGTGTGGCGATGCGGTGAACACGCTCCCGGTCATCGCGAAGCTCGCCGAACTGGCCGGGTGGGACATGCGGGTGATGAGTCGAGACGACAACCCGGACCTCATGGACGCCCACCTGACGAACGGCCGCAGTCGGTCGATTCCGATCGTGATCGTCTACGACGAAGACTTCAACGAGGTGGGCTGGTGGGGTCCGCGCCCCGGGGAGATCCAGTCGTGGATCATGAACGAGGGTCTCGCGATGCCCTCACCCGAGCGATACAAGCACGTACGCCGCTGGTACGCGCGTGACCGCGGCAAGACCACAGTGGCCGAGATCCTGAACATCTTCGCGAAGGCGGCCTGATCTTCCGGGCCATGCGAATCTCCCCACGGCGGTTCGGCACCTTCCTTCTCGCGTTCGGATCGGGCTTCGCGGTCCTCACCATCGAGATCGCGGGGGCTCGATTGATCGCGCCTGTCTTCGGTCTGTCAGTGGTGCCCTGGACCGCCGTGATCGGTGTCATCCTCGCGGCGCTCGCCCTCGGGAGTCACCTGGGTGGCCGGTTGGCCGATGCGGGACGCGTGCCGCTCTCCCGGATTCTGCTCATCGCCGGTCTCACCGGGGCGCTGCCTGTACTGGGGGCGGGAGTCCCGTTGATTGCGCGTCAGCTCTTCGGCTTCATTCCCGGGGCGGTGATCAGCGCGCTGATCCTCTTCGCTCCGTCCGTTCTTTGCCTGGGAGCGGTCGTGCCGTATCTGGTGCAGGCCGATACCGAGAGTCTCGAGGCCGTGGGCCGACGGGCGGGCGACATCAGCGCCGCCGCGACGACAGGGTCGATCCTCGGCTCATTTTCCACCGGCTTCATTCTGCTTCCCGCTATGCCTCTGACGGTATTGCTCGGAGCTACCGCCGGGGCCCTCGTTCTTATGGCGATTGCTGCGGGGCGGATTGTTGACCACCGGACGCCTCCAGACGAGATGCGACTGTCCGTGGGCGTGCTGCTCCTCCCCGCGCTTGGCTTCCTCGCCTCGGGGACACCCTCCGACACGCTCTTTCGGTCGCAGACGCTCTACACCTCGGTATCGGTCACGGAACGTGCATGGGCCGATGGCCGAGTGGTACGAGAGCTCTGGCAGAACGGTGGTTCGTCTTCGGCGGAGTACGTAGAGACGGGCGAGCCTGCCCACATCTATGCCCGGGTGAGCCTCGACGTGCTCGACTCTCTCGATGTCCACCCCGAGCGGGTCCTCGTTCTCGGTGGCGCATCGACGTCGTCGAGATCGACCCTGAAGTAACGGAAGTGGCCCGTGAGTATTTCGCGTACGGCACGGAGGATCGACCGGGGATACGCGTGATTCACGAGGATGCGCGTCTGTACCTCCGGGTCTCGGACGTGCGGTACGATCTCGTCTACCTCGACGTTTTCGACCACCTGCTGACGGTTCCGTGGACGATGGTCACGCAGGAGGCGCTCCAGGAGATGTCGGGTGCCTTAGCGCCGGGCGGGGTGTTCATGATGAATGTGCTCTCTCCTCTCGACGGTCCGGGGACCGCGTTCCTCGGCCGGTTCGAGGCGACGCTCGATGCCGTCTTCGCAGACGTCCGCGTCTATCTGACGGACCCGACCACGGACCCTGGCGCGACGCAGAACCTGATCGTGATGGCTACTGTCGAGGGTGGCGTCCTGCCCGAACTTTCATGGGTTGAGTCACCGGTACCGGCGACGGGGCCCCCGCTGACCGACGGGTGGGCACCGGTCGAGTATCTTCAGGCGAAAGTTTTCGCTCAGGGACTTCGCTGGCGCTGACGTGCTGTCCGAACCCCCTGACTCCCCGGGGAGAGAGCTCTGATTCACAAAGACGGAGTCGCGGAGAATCGTCATCCGCTGAATGTGGTCGAAGATGCCGGTGGTGAGCCGGATGGCGTCCGCCTGGCAGAGCCGGATCGTCCGCCGCTCTTCGAAGTCTATATGCGGATGGCCGAAGAACTCGCGAAGCGCTCGACGTGTGCGCGACTGCAGGTCGGCACGGTCATCACGGACGCACATCTTCAAAACGTGGTCGCGATCGGGTACAACGGAAACGCCCGCGGCTTCCCGAATCGTTGCGACTCGACCGAGGCGGGGAAGTGCGGCTGTATCCACTCGGAGATGAATGCGCTCGTGAAATCTCCCGGGCAGATGAGCGGGAAGGTGGCGTTCATCACTGCGAGCCCGTGCGTCATGTGCGCCAAGTTGATGGTGCAAGCCAACGTGGCCCACGTCTTCTATCGGGAAGAGTATCGAGATCGATCTGGCCTCGAAGTTCTGGAACAGGCGGGCGTCGAAGCGGTGCACTACACGCGCTGGCAGGCCGCCTGGCGCTCGTAGCGATCCGCTGAGCGCCGAGTCCCGCACTGGGAAACGCACTTCGTTTGAGTAGACTTCCGATTCCATCTGCCGTCTCACCCTGACTCCAGGATCCGGAGCTCCTCCCGGCACCGGAAGCTCACGTGAACCCCACCTCTCCGGAGCGCTCGCAGCGCCCCTACGGCCGATTCTTTCTGCCCGGACCGACCGAGGTCCATCCCGACGTTCTTCAGGCCCAGGCTCGACCGATGATGGGGCACCGCGGAGCCGATGCGCAGGCCTTCATGCGTCCGATCTACTCGGATCTGCAAAAGGTCTTCCACACGGATCGACCGGTTTTCGTGTCGACGTCGTCAGCCACGGGACTCATGGAGGCGGCGGTCCGAAATGCGGGTCGTACACGGATCCTTTCGCTCGTGAACGGTGCCTTCAGTCAGCGCTTCTCCGACATCGCGAGCGCCTGTGGCTTCGAGGTCGACGAGATCGCGGTTCCCTGGGGCCAGGCCCACGACCCGTACGAGCTCTCCTCACGGCTGAACGAGGGCCGATACGACGCGGTGACGATGGCCCATTCCGAGACCTCCACCGGGGTGCTGAATGACATCAAGGCTCTCGCGGGGATCGTCCGAGAGCACGACGACACAATGGTGCTCGTCGACTCCGTCACAGGCTTCGGCGCGGCCGAACTTCGTCCTGACGACTGGGGACTCGACTTCGTTCTGACGGGGTCGCAAAAGGCCTTTGCTCTTCCGCCAGGGCTCTCCTTCGGCGTGGCCTCTGAGCGTATGATGGAGCGAGCCAGGACCGCCCCGAAACGCGGCTACTACTTCGACCTGCACTTCTTTGCCGACAACCATGCGAAGGACCAGGTGCCGACCACGCCCGCCCTCTCTGTTCTGTACGCTCTCGAGGTTCAGCTCGCGCGTATGCTCGCCGAAGGGATGGAGGCCCGATGGGCCCGCCATACAGCCATGGCGAAGCGAACGTGGGGTTGGGTCGACGAGATGAAAGAGAAAGGGGTGGCCCTCGGCGTGATGGCCCCCAGGGAGCACCGTTCTCCCGCGGTTACGACCGTGACGCTACCGGAAGGTGTCACCGGTCCGGAGGTTACGAAGGCGGTCATCGAAAAGGACTGGCTGGTCGGGGGTGGTTACGGAAAGCTGAAATCCTCCACGATCAGGGTCGGCCATATGGGCGACCATACGCTCGAGGAACTCGAGGGGCTGCTGGGTGTGCTCGAGGAGGTGCTCCGATGAGCGCGAACGGCACCGGGACGGGGTCGTGGACCGTACTGGTCACCGACAAAGTTTCGGAGTCGGGACTCGCCTCACTGCGGGCGGACGCACGCTTCGAAATCGTGAAGATCGACGATTCTACCGACCCGGCGTTTGCGGAGGCTCTTCCGCGCGCTCACGGGCTGATCGTCCGAAGTGCGACCAAGGTGCGATCCGAATTGCTCGAGAAGGCGACATCGCTCCGTGTGATCGGAAGAGCGGGGGTCGGGGTCGACAACATCGACCTGACAGCGTCCACCGAACGCGGCATCGCCGTCATGAATGCGCCCGACGGCAACACGGTGTCCGCGGCAGAGCTCACGATGGCGCTGATTCTCTCGATGCTGCGCCGTGTGGCGGAAGCCGACTCGTCGGTTCGGGCGGGAGAGTGGGCACGCTCTCGCTTCAAGGGCGCAGAGCTGCGTGGCCGAACGCTCGGCCTCGTCGGTGCCGGTCGAATCGGCGGAGAGGTCGCCAAGCGGTGCCGTGCCTTCGGGATGAGCGTGGTCGTTTTCGATCCGTACCTGACGACAGAACGGGCCGCTGAACTTCGAGCGGAGCCTTTGGAGCTCGACCAGCTTCTCGAGCGCGCGGACGTCCTCTCTCTGCACGTGCCGCTCACCGACGCCACTCGTGCCATGATCGACTCCGACGCGCTTGCCCGGATGAAGAAGGGCTCCTTCCTGGTGAACGTTGCTCGCGGTGGAGTCGTCGATGAGGCCGCGCTGGCGGATGCGCTCGCATCGGGTCAACTCGCGGGAGCCGCGCTCGACGTCTACGTGAACGAACCGCTGGAGGATGGCTCTCCACTTCGCGAGGCGCCGAATCTCGTGTTGACCCCGCACCTCGGAGCCTCCACGACGGAAGCTCAGGAGCTCGTCGCAAGCGAGATTTCCGAGACTGTCCGGGCTGCGCTGGCGGAGGGAGATCTCTCTCGTGCGCTGAACGCTCCGGCGGTCGGTGGCGATACGATGCAGCTGCTCGGGCCTCTGTTCGAGCTGGGTGAGGCGTTGGGGCGACTGGCCTGCGCGCTCACACCGGGCGCGGTCCGTGAGATCGAGATTCGCTATGCCGGAGACGCGGATGAGGCACTCAAGCCACTCGTCTCGTTCGTGCTGGTCGGCCTCCTCCGCGACGTGGTCGGTGCCGACAAGGTCAACTTTGTGAGCGCGCCGCATTTGGCGCGGCAGCGTGACGTTGGGGTCGCGCGGACGAGGTTGAGTCGGGATGCCGACTACGGTGAGTACGTGGAAGTCGTGCTTCACTCTGAACGCGGCGACCTGCGTCTGGCGGGCGCGCTCCTCGGGGATGCTCATCCGCGGATCGTTCGCGTAGCCGATTATCGCGTCGACGTCGTACCGAAGGGGACCCTGCTGGTTTTGATGAATGACGACGTACCCGGCGTAATCGGCCGGGTCGGGACGTTGCTGGGTCAGCACGGCATCAACATCGCCGGGTACCACCAGGCGAGACTCTCCAAGGGTGGAGAGGCACTGGCTGCGGTCGCGGTAGATGGTGAGGTTGGATCTGAGGTGCGTGACGCGATTCTCGCCCTCGCCGAAGTGTCGAAGGCGGTTGTCGTCCAACTCACATAGTTAGAGGAGGCCCTCGTGCTGTCCGATCTGCAGACGAAGAAGCTCACGCGATACTTTCAGGTGTACGACATCGATGACGATGGCCGTATCGAGGCATCGGACTTCGCGCGCATCGTAGAGAACGTGGGGGTCCTGCACGGGTCGGACCGTGCAGGTGCCGATCCGGTGCGCCAGGCGTATCAGGCTCTTTGGGAGCGGCTTCGAGAGGGTGCGGACTCCGACGGTGACCAGGGTGTCGATCTCGACGAATGGCTGGGGTATTGGCAGCTCACCCTGGAGGACGACGATCGGTTCGAGTCGGAGGTCCTCGCGATCACGAACCGGCTCTTCTCCGTCTTCGACCTCGACGAGGACAACGGAATCGGCCGGAACGAATTTGCGGACTTCTATGGGATCTTCGGTCTTTCCGTCGATCTCGCCAGCACGGTATTCGAGACGCTCGATGCGGATGAGGATGGGATGTTGACCCATGCCGAACTCGGCGCGCTCGCCCGGCAGTTCTTCCGAGGAGACGATGTCGAGGAGCCCGGCAGCTTCCTCTTTGGACCGTACGGAGCTTGAGTAACACCACCCGGAAACTGAAGCGAGGAGTGCGATCGTGAGACTTACTTTTTGGGGTGCGGCGCAGACGGTGACGGGCTCGATGCATATGCTCGAGTTCGCCGACCAGCGCGTGCTTCTCGACTGCGGCCTCTTCCAGGGACGTCGGTCCGAGGCGTCGAAGTTGAATCGCGAGTTCCCGGCCTCGCCATCGTCGATCGACGCGGTGCTGCTCTCGCACGCTCACATCGACCACTCGGGACTGTTGCCCAAGCTGTACCGCGAGGGCTTCCGAGGACGCGTCTATGCTACGGCGGCGACCCGGGATCTCTGCACCTCCATGCTCGCCGATAGCGCCTTCATTCAGGAAAAGGACGTTGCCTGGGTGAACAGGCGGGAACGACGGCGCGGCGGTGACCAGATCGAGCCCCTCTATGGGATTCTCGATGTCGAGGGGGTCATGGAGTGTTTCGAGGATGTCGCGTACGACGAGGTGTTCACCCCTCTGCCCGGCCTGTCGGTCGAGTATCGGGATGCCGGACACATTCTCGGATCCGCGACGATGGCGCTGACCATCGAGGAAGAGGGAAGGGTGGTCACCCTCGGATTCACCGGTGACGTCGGTCGCGACCAACGACCGATCCTCAGGGATCCGCGTCCGATGCCGGACTGTGACTACCTCATCTGCGAGTCGACGTATGGCGGCCGAACCCACGATCCGCCCGATGCGGCAAAGGATCGTCTCGCGGAGGTCGTCTCCGAGACGGCGGCTCGGGGCGGCAAGGTCATCATTCCCGCGTTCGCAGTGGGGCGCACGCAGGAGATCGTGTACCGGCTCGACGAACTGACGAATGAGGGGCGACTGCCTCCCGTGCCGGTCTATGTGGACAGTCCGCTGGCGGTGAACGTCACGGATATCTTCAAGCGACACCCTGAGTGCTTCGACGATGAGCTGCTCGAATACATGGAAGGTGATGCGGAGCCCTTCGGATTCGCGCGTCTGAGCTACATCCGTGACGTGGAGGATTCCAAGAAGATCAACTCCTCCCGGTTGCCGATGGTCGTAATCTCGGCCTCTGGAATGTGTGAGGCCGGTCGAATTCTTCACCATCTGCGGAACAACGTAGAAGACCCTCGAAATACGGTGCTGATGGTCGGCTTCTGCGCGCCGCACACCCTCGGTCGGCGGATCGTCGAACGACGACCCGAGATCAAGATCTTTGGCGAGCCGCATCGACTGCGAGCGAACGTCGAGGTCATGAATTCGTACTCGGCCCACGCGGACGAGCCAGAGTTGGTCGAGTTCGTGAGCCACCTGGATCCGAATCGCATGAAGCGGATTTTTCTGGTTCACGGAGACGCAGATCGGCAGCTCCTGCTCCGCGATGCGCTCGATGCCGCAGGATACGGCGACGTCTATGGACCGGAGCGGGGGGAGAGTTTCGAGCTCTAGCCGGCCGGGGCGGGCCGCCCCCCCCCGGCTGTCAGTCGCCTGGTAGCGACTGCGCCAGCGTGACGGCTACGTGCTGAGCGCTCCGTCCGGTGCCGTCGGCGATCTGAGCCCGGCAGCTCGTTCCGTCGGCAACGATCCGAGCGTCGCCGGCGTTTCGCACCGCGGGGAGAAGACTCAACTCACCCATCGCCATCGAGGCTTCGTAGTGCTCGGCGTGGTATCCGAACGCGCCCGCCATTCCGCAGCAGCTCGACTCGATCAGGTCGACTTCCTGCCCCGGGATGCGTCGGAGCATGGCGAGCGTCGCAGCGGTCCCGCCGAATGCCTTCTGATGGCAGTGTCCGTGGACGAGCGTCCGATCGCGGGTGGGGGCGTCCGCCGTCCCTTCCGTCTGCTTCGCCAGCGGAATCTCCCTGCCCGCCGTCCACTCCTCATCGAGGAACTCCTCCAGCATGCGCGCCTGCTCGGCCACCCGAGCCGCACGGGGGCCTGGGAGTAACGCGGGAATTTCGTCGCGGAGTGTATAGAGACATGAGGGCTCGAGACCGACGATCCGCATTCCTTCTTCCGCCAGAGGGAGCAGGACGTCCAGCAGTCTCTCGGCTTCATGCCGTGCCTCGTCGAGCATCCCCGCACTGAGGTAAGTCCTTCCGCAGCAGAGCGGCCGCTCGCCGGCTGGTGCCCTCACCGCGTGTATTGGCCACCCGCCGGATTGAAGGACCGTGGAGGCTGCGCGTGCGTTCTCCGGTTCGAACCATCGAGTGAACGTGTCGACGAAGAGAGCGACGTCCGGAGCGCCCGTGCGACTGCCAGCATCGTCCGCCTTCGATGGGGCGTGCGCGCCTCGGATCTCGTCATCGTTCCAGGGCTTCGTCGCCCATTTCGGCAACGAGCGCTCGGGTGCGAGACCCAGGAGTCGCTTCCCTGGTCCGTTGCCACCCAGATTCAAAAGCCCGCCTATTCGGCTGGCCATCGGGGCCAGCCGCGGCACTGCGGCAAGCACACGTTCTCGGAGTGGGATGCCGCCACGTTGATTCCGTCGGTGCTGCCACTCCAGCTTCATGCGCGCCATGTCTACGCCCGCCGGGCACTCGCGCCTGCATGCTTTGCACGACACGCAGAGCGACATCGCTTCCGCCATTTCGGGCGAGTCGAGGCCGGTTTCTCCGAGCTGGCCGGTGAGCGCGAGGCGAAGCGCGTTCGCCCGACCTCGGGTCGAGTGACGCTCATCGTGTGTAATGCGGAACGACGGGCACATGACGTCGGGCTGATACTTCCGGCAGGCACCGTTGTTGTTGCACCGCTCGGCGGCTCCGAGTAGCCCACCGGTCGCGGACCAGTCGAGAACGACGGGCAGCTCTCGTTTGTCCTCATATCCGGGTGCGAAGCGGAAGAGGGAGCGGTCATCCATGCGTGGGGCGTCGACGATCTTCCCCGGGTTCATCATCCCCGTTGGATCGAACGTCCGCTTCACCTCCTCGTACGCTGCCGTCATACGACGTCCGAGCATGGTCTCGAGGAATTCGGACCGAAGGATGCCGTCACCATGTTCGCCGGAGTGCGTCCCACCGAATTCACGCACGATCTCGTGCGTCTCTTCAGCGATGCGGCGAACCAGACCGACGTCGTCGGGGTCCTTCAGATTCAGCGCGGGTCGAACGTGCAGGCAACCGACCGACGCGTGGGCGTACCAAGTTCCGTCG
>JBDGVS010000109.1:0-7632 GCA_039585535.1 Gemmatimonadota bacterium
GCCACTCGCACGTGGGTCGCGAGCGTGTCCACCGTCATCGTGCCAACTCGAGATCCGCCGGCCACGAGGGTCGCGGCGAGAGTCATCGAGTCAGGTTGAAAGCCGATCCCCTGAAGGGCGAGCGTCCCGGACCAGGACGTCCGCTCCGGAGCCATCTGCACGAGATCAGCGACGGGGAGCGCCTCCGCAACGGCGTCGAGGCGATACCCTGATGCCGGGTCCATAGCGTCGACTGAGCCTTCGAACGCGAGCCGTCCAGCCCCCGAAGCCAGATCTGCCCTGACCTGGAGATCGTCGACCGGACCCACGAGCTCGAGCTGACCCGTGACAGTGCCGGAGAGGCCTAGCTCCGGAGCGAGGCCGGAAAGGATACCGACGGAGAGCGGCAATACATCGATCATGAGGTCCGTCGCCCAGGGAGCCCGGACCGAGTCCTTGGAAAGCGCCCCGATGACCTCCGCTCGCGACCGCAACCCGGCGGGACTCTCGTGGGTGAACGAGGCCTCGATCCTCATGCCTTCACGGAGCGGACCATCGAGCTCGAGCGACGCGACGCCACTTCCGGACCACGGGATGTTCGGGAGGAACGCCTCGAGCACGTCATAGTTGAGTGGATCGAGCGTGGCCACGAATGCCTGTGCGCCGGGCGCGTCGTCCTGGCGGAGTCTCCCCGAGAAGTCGGCCGTGCTGGCCGTGCCCCCGTACCCCGTAGGGACAAGCGTCACGCGGCCGGTCGCCTCCACGTTGTCCGGGGTGCCGTCGAAGACCGCCTCGCCACTCAACCAGCCGTCAAGCGGTAGCTCCTGTTCGAGCCAGGGCTCCAGTCGATCGATTACGAGCGGGTTCGCTCTGACCTCCAATCCACGAACCGTCACCCCTTGAGCGAAACGAACGTTGCCGTCGAAGACGACGTCGCTCGCCTCCAAATCCACCTCCATCGCTTCGAGGTCGAGGCTCACGCCGCCTTCCGCCTCGATACCGGCCCGCCCTCGGAAGCGTCCGTCCGGGATCCGCGCATCGACCCACTGCACGTCGGCGAGATTGGCCCAGCCGTCGGTGCGGAGATCCGAGCGGAACACCCACGGTGCGCCGGGGCGCCGAGGACCGACGGTGATGTCTCCTCTGAGGAGCGAGTCGTCGAGACGAAACGCCCCATCGGTGATTCGAATTCCCTGCCCACCGTAGCTGACCGCCCCGAACGCCTCGCGAAGGATGAGCGGCTGCTCCACGATCCCGATTTCCGCAGCAAACGAGGCGAGCTGAGCCTCGAATTCGATCGCGTTCCCCGGCGCGACGACGGCATCCTCTACGTCGAGCGAGAGGCCCTCGAAGGTGAGGCGACGCAGAAGCTCCCCTTCCGGACCCTCTACGACCTGCGGAGCCGACGGGTCGGAGGTCGGAGACAGAATCGTCACCCGACCTTCCCGAATGCCGACCCGTCCAAGGGATAACGGGCGACTCGGTCGCCTCTGGGCGCTGTCCGGCAGCGGAGCGCTTTCCGCGATCAACCGCGTGAGGTTCATCGGCTGATCGGCAGTGTACTTCGAGATCTCCAGGTCGAGGCCCCAGATGATCGTCGACCGGATCGGTGGCCCTCCGATCACTGCGGCGGGAAGCGAGTAGCGGAGGACGACCGAATCCGCCGTGAGAAACGGACGACCGTCCGAGGTAACCAACCGCACATCCGACAGCGTGGCGCCACTCAGCAGCGTCCCACTTCGCACCCCACCCACGGCGAGCGTGCCCGAGAGCGCCCGCTCGACACGACCGAGCGCGACATCGAGAACAAAGCCCTGCCCTCGCCCGGTTTGAGCGACGCCCAGCACGCCCGCGACGAGCAGCAACAGTACGACCACGATCGTCCGCCGGAAACGCCGGAACCAGCGGCGCACGTGGACCATCGCCCGCAATCGGCGGCGATGGGATTCTGACCGTCGTACAACACGATCCTCGACGCCCGCGTCGATCGCATCCACCGGACGCATCCGGAGCTTCGGGCGACGCGCGCTCACTAGAACGCCTGTCCGATCGAGATGTGGAACTGGAGACCCTGATCGTTCACGCCGAAGAGGAATGGATCGTTCAGGAAGACGAGCTCACCGGTGCTCACCCAGTCGATAGGCTGAAGGCCGTTCCCGCCGTCCACCTCCAATCTGTCCTCATTGACGTCTCCCATGGTCGGGTCATACGGTCGAATCCGCTCAGAAACGACCGGCAGATCCTGACCCCCGCGGAAGCGGTATGCGACATCGAGACGAATCGGCCCGACCGGACTCGGCAACCGAATACCGACGCCCGGCGTGAACTCCATGGACGAGAAGGTGATCGACTCACCTACGCCCCAGGCCTGACCCGCATCGACGAACACGACCCCCTCGAATTGTGCGGCGATCGGGAAGCGCATCTCGGCGTTGGCCTCGATGAGACGGGTCCCGCCCGTCGGCTGTGGGTCCAGCGCGTCTTCCGTATCGGGCACGCACGTAAAAACCGGGCCCTCAAGCTCCTCAGGGGTGCATCCGCCGCTCTCAGACAGCAACGTCTCGGGTTCGGAAAAGAGCACACGGGGTCCCAGCCGACTCTGCGCGAAGCCACGTACAGAGTTTGCACCCCCCGTATAGAAGCGCTTTTGGGGGGCGATCTCCGCCGCGCCGCTATTGCCGGCCGCGCTGACACCGGTGAAGCCGGCGGCTCCGACCCAGCCACCACGCAGACGTGTCGCAAACACCGACCTCCCCACTCCGACATATCGCGAGCCCTCGACCACGATTCGATCGTAACGAAAGTCCGAACCCGTCCACGACGCCGCATGCTCGACGTCGAAGAGCAACCGATACCCACTTCGCGGATTCAGCAGGTCGTTCGACCGATTCCGGGTGAGGTTCAACCCAACCGGTGCCAACCAATTCGTCCCCTTAAGCGCCTCGATGTCCTCGGGACTACAAACGAGAAAGCCGGTGCAGAAGAGCACGTCCTTGGCTTCTTCGAGCCGAGAAAGCTCGGGTCGATAGAAGCCGGTCAGGATGGTTTGAGCCGCGATGGTTCGCGAGAGCCCCAGCTGGATACCCATCGCCTCGCGGATGAATACGTCCGGCAGCGACTGGCGCTCGACGAATACCGAGGCGCTCAGAGCGTTTCGCGTCGAGAAGATCCACGGCTGCACGAAGTCTACGGAGGCCAGCCCGGTGAGCTTCGCGAACTCATCCTCACCACTCTGGCGACACAGTACATCGCCGGCCTCTTCGGCGAGTATGTTGCCCACTCGGCCTCGAACGCCCAGCAGTCGGCCACCACCGAGGAAGTTCCTGGCTGTCCAACGCGCCTCGGCGGTGAGGCAGTCGGCGTTGCTCCAGCCCGCACCCGCGCGGACCCGATAGGGGTCACCCTCCTGGAGCGTGACCGCTACATCGACTCTGGGGTCACGGGAAAAATCGACAGTGTCGGGGACGACGCTGGCATTCCGGACGATCTCGAGGCCGTAGAGGCGGGACCGAGCATCGTCGACATCCGTTCGACTGTAGGGATCGCCGGAGTTCAACTGGATCGTTCGAAGTACGGTCCCGACAGCAAGGTGCTGCGTTCCTTCGACCGTAATGTCCCCATACGTCGTCGCGGGCCCCGAAACCACGTCGAATGTCACGATCGCGCTGAGCGGATCATCGACGGGACGGAGCGCATTTCGCAGGACCTCCGCGTAGGCGTAGCCCTGGTCCGCCAGCCGGCGCGTGATCGTATCCCGAGTCGCGTCGAGCACGATCGTGCTCAGTCGATCGCCCTCCGCGATGGGAAGGTCCTCGAGCAAGTCCGGCACCGGGAGGTCGTCCACACCCTGGAAGACGATGGAATCCGCGATGACCGGGGGGCCTTCCACGATCCGAAACGTCACTTCGGCGGTGGTAGCGGTCTGCACGACGATCGCGGTGTCGACCTGTACGTCCCGAAATCCGCGCTGTCTGTACCAGAGGACCAACCGCGCGCGATCCCTCGGAAGATCACGGTCTCGGAGTTGGGACTTGCTCAGCGCCAGACCCACGCCGAGGGGGCAGAGCGGGATCGGGAAATAGAAGACCCACGAGCGACACTCGGTCTTACGGGTAGCGATCGCACGAGCGAGTGAATCGGCGGGAAATGTCTCGTTTCCCTCGAACGACACAGATTTTACTTCGGGCGCCGCGAGCTGTCCGACAGCCGCCTGCGGGGCGACCGCAAGCAGTATCGTGACGAGGAGCATGTATACGCCGAACGGGTCGAGCGTACCGCCTCGACCCGATCCCGGGACTCCCAAACGAGCGACACGCGCCTCAGGCTCCCGGGTCATGTCCCCCCGCTTCGTCGGGAGACGGGCCGTCGCTACCGGATCCTGCCCCTGCCGTCAGAGTTCCCGATTCGGGCTCCCCTTCGGTGAGAAGAGGCCGTCGCGATGGGAGTCGCCTGTCGGCAAGTGGTTCACGGGCGAGAAAAAGTCGCGTGACGTAGTACGCGGCTGCAGCCACCCCGATTCCGAGCGCTGCTGCACTGACCGCGGACGCGACCGATTCTCCGCGCTCGAGTCGGCGCCGACGGTATCTCGTCATGACGCGGGGGCTCCCGCCGACCGTGCCGTGAGCGAGAAGTCGACTGTTGCCGCAGCCTCGAACGCGACTCCGTCCGGTACGCGGTGGTACGGTGTGACATGGAGCGTGCTTCGATCGAAGCGGTGCACGCAGAGGCTGTTACCACCACCGGCCTCCACGCCACGCCCACGACGCGACGTCGTGGTACCTGCGGCGACAAATGGCACCCCGTGCCAGCTGTTCAGGTGGAGCTGATGCACATGTCCCCCCATGACAACGTCCACACCCATCTGCTCGAAAGCCTCAGCGAGCTGTTCGGCGCGCGGAAGCGGCTTGCCGCCCTCTCCACTCGGGACGGGGACGAAGTGGTGATGAACCACCAGGATGCGAACGTCGCTGGCCGGCGCCTCACCAAACGCACGGCGCGCAAAGTCGACCTGATGGTCGTCGATCCGACCGTTCACGATCGCTCTCCGAGGCGCCGCCGAAGCGAGGGCCACGACGGTGGCACCGGGGATGGTCGTAACGGTATCGAGCGCCTCCCCGGCGAACCGACGCCAGTTGCGGAAGGGCGCAGCCACCCGCTCCCAGATCCGATATAGCGGCACGTCATGATTACCCGGAGTCACCACGACCGGGACGTCTCCGAAGCCATTCAGAAGCTCCCTCGCCATCGCGAACTCACTCGGCTTCGCTCGCTGCGTGAGGTCTCCCGAGGCGACAACCAGATCGGGGGACACGGTCCGCGCCACCCGATGCATCGCCTCGGCGGCCTCCGGGAGAAACGGCGCTCCACACTGGAAGTCCGACACGTGCAGCACGGTGAGCGTCCGACCCATTCTACGCAGCCCCGGTGGGAGCCCCGGTTGCGCGGGTCTTCACGACCCCAGCGAGGCCGACGCCGACGATGCCGAGGCTGATCACCTGTGCGAGCGTCAGAATACCAAAGAAGCGGTCGTCTTTCGCCCTGAGGAACTCGACCGCAAAGCGCTCGAGTCCGGCACACACGAGCCAGATCATGAAGAGCCAGCCCTTCTGGTGCCCATGATCTCGAATCCGCCACAAGCCGAAGAAGATGAGGGTGCTGATTCCGACCTCGTACAGCTGCGTCGGGTGGACCGGGATGACCTGCCCGTACTCCTCGATCAGCGCAGGATCGACGGTGATCCCGAACATCTGCTCAATGTTCTGCACCGTGGTGGCGGGTGTCCCGCGCGGGAATCGCACGCCGAAGACCGAGCTGGTCGGGAGGCCCCAGTCGTCCCCGACCATGAAGCACCCCATTCGGCCCACCGCGTAGCCGAGCGCGAGCCCCGGGGCCATGACGTCGGCCATGGAGGGTACGGACATCTTCTGGCGTCGGACTTCGTAGATCACGAGCACCGTCGCCCCCATGAAGCCCCCGTACCAGACGAGCCCTCCGCGGGAGAGGAGCATTCCGACTGGATCCTGGATCAACTGCGGGAAGTTCAGAAGCACGTAGTACAGCTTCGCACCCACGATGCCGCCGATCACCCCCATGAACACGAAGTCCCACGCCTTCTCGGGATCTTCGCCCACACGCCGCAACTCAGCGCGTATCAGGTAGCCGCCCGTGAGGAAGGCGAGCAACATGAACACGCCGAACGACGTGATCGGCTGGCCTCCCAGGAATGGGATCCAGCTCGGCAATTCGAAGAATACGGGATACATAGCCGTTTAAGTTCGTGGCATCGGGGTAGCGTCGAAACCGCGTAGCCCGGG
Organism: Gemmatimonadota bacterium; assembly: GCA_039585535.1. Classification (GTDB taxonomy): domain Bacteria; phylum Gemmatimonadota; class Gemmatimonadetes; order Longimicrobiales; family Gaopeijiaceae; genus UBA2589. The sequence continues at coordinate 6,294 of JBDGVS010000109.1, forward strand.
AAATGGTAGACGAGCTGACGCGGACGTTTCGAAATCGCCGACGTCTCCGCGGTCGAAGCGGAAGCGAGCCGCACGGGCGACCATCGCTCCATTGTCCAATGAAAGACGTGGGGAGGCATGAAAGATCTTCCCCGCGGAGTCCATCGCCCAGAGGCGCCGGGCCATCTCTGAGCGCAGCAATGTATTGGCACTGACCCCGCCGCCGAGCACGACGCGGGTACACCCGGTCTCCTCCACGGCACGCAGTGTTTTGGAAACGAGGACGTCGACGGCCGCGGACTGGAACGAGGCCGCGATGTGGGGCACCTCGGCTGCGCGCGCCTCTGTGCCACTCTCGCCTACGGACCGGGCAACCTCGACCACCGCGGTCTTCAGACCACTGAACGAGAAGTCGAAGTAGTCCGACTGATCGGGCGTCTGGTTTCGGCGTAGCATCGGTCGCGGCAAGCGATGACGACCGGCATCTCCTTCGGCGGCGACCCGTTGGATCGAGGGCCCTCCGGGATACGGAAGACCGAGCAACTTCGCGACCTTGTCAAAGGCCTCTCCCGCAGCGTCGTCGCGGGTCTGGCCGAGAAGACGGTAGTCGCCCCAGGCCGGGGCATGCAGGAGCATCGTGTGCCCCCCCGACACGAGAAGCGCGATGAACGGCGGCTCCGCCTCCGAGTCCTCGAGGGAGGGCGCAAAGAGGTGAGCCTCCATGTGGTGGACCGGGACGAGCGGCTTGCCCAACCCATACGCCACACTCTTCGCCCAGCACACACCAACCAGCAGAGCCCCGATCAAGCCGGGGCCCGCGGTGACCCCGATCACATCGACATCCTCGAGAGCCACGCCCGCCCGCGACAGCGCCTCGTCTACCACCGCGTCGATCTTCTGGAGGTGCGCGCGAGCAGCGAGTTCAGGCACGACACCGCCGTAGACCTCGTGCACGTCCTGCGAGAGGATGACGTGCCCAAGGATCGAGTGATCGCCTCCGAGCACCGCCACTGAGGTCTCGTCGCACGATGTCTCGAGCCCCAGCACAATGGGATGGGCCGCGCTCGCCATCACCGCTCCTCCCCGCCCGGACCACCACCGGCCTCGTCGATCGCACGGCGCACACGAATCCGCTCTATGCTCGGGACGGCCGTCACCAGATCGGGGACGCCTTCGATACGGAGAGGCACGACTCGTTCTTCGCCGGGAGCCATGCCCTGGAGCAGCTCCGGTGGTACCCACGCCCGTAGTCGATTCGGGTCGAGCGACGTGACCTGCGTCCTGGGGCCGTCGATACGGATCTGAATAGTCGACGGCTCGGTCACCACCGCAGCCTCACCCGGGTTCACGATCGCCTCTA
>JBDGVS010000110.1:0-7622 GCA_039585535.1 Gemmatimonadota bacterium
AGGGCATCGCCAAGGCGGTCGACGGCGTCTCTTTTGAAGTCCGTGCCGGAGAGACGCTGGGGATCGTGGGGGAGTCCGGGTGCGGCAAGACGGTGACGTCGCTCTCCATCCTGGGCCTTCTCCCGCAGCCGCCCGCCAAGATCGAGGCCGGGAGTTCGATTCGGTTCGACGGTCAGGAGTTGTTGGGGCTCGGCGAGCCACAGATGCGCGCGCTCCGCGGCAACGAGATCGCGATGATCTTTCAGGAGCCGATGTCGTCGCTGAATCCCGTGTATACGGTGGGAAACCAGATATCCGAGGCGCTTCGCCTTCATCGGGGCATGGATCGCAAGGCGGCCAGGAAGGAGTCGGTGCGACTGCTGGGCGAGGTGGGCATCGCCAACCCGGAACAGCGGGTCGATGAGTATCCTCACCAGCTTTCGGGTGGGATGCGGCAGCGCGTCATGATTGCGATGGCGCTGTCCTGCGAGCCGAAGCTGTTGATCGCCGATGAGCCGACGACTGCGCTCGACGTGACGATTCAGGCCCAGATCCTCGAACTTCTCGCGGAGCTGCGCGGGCGCCACTCGATGGCTGTGCTGCTCATCACACATGACCTCGGCGTCGTCGCCGAGGTGTGTGACCGCGTCGTAGTGATGTACGCGGGGCAGGTGGTGGAGAGTGGGAGCGTGCATGAGATTTTCGCCGATCCGATGCACCCGTACACTCGTGGGCTTCTGGCCTCCCTTCCCTCCGTGGACAATCCGGGTCAGCGACTCGTATCGATTCCAGGTACCGTTCCAAATCCGACGGCGTGGCCGGGCGGCTGCCGCTTTGCCGACCGGTGCTCATTGGCGAGTGACGAGTGTGCCCGGCCGCAGGAGTTGGTGGCACTCAGCGGGGAAGGGCGAAGTGCGCGCTGCTGGAGGGCGGTCCAGTGAGAGAGACAGAAGGTGTGAAACAGGGTCGATCGGAGATCGACCGTTCGGTCGAGCCTCTCCTGTCCGTGCGTGACCTGAAGATGCACTTCCCGATCCGACGCGGGACCTTCGGCAAGGTATCCGGTCACGTGAAGGCCGTGGACGGTGTGAGCTTCGATCTCTGGCCGGGCGAGACGCTCGGGCTGGTGGGTGAGTCGGGATGTGGTAAGTCGACCACGGGCCGAGCGCTCCTCCGGCTTCTAGAGCCTACGTCGGGGACGGTCCAATTCGACGGAGTCGATGTAGCCTCCCTCGACCGGGACGGGCTCCGCGCGCTCCGCCGCCGCGTTCAGATCGTCTTTCAGGACCCCTTCGGTTCACTCAATCCGCGGATGTCCGTCGGGGCGATGCTCGAAGAGGCACTGAAGGTTCACGGCCTGGGCGGTCCGAACCGACGTGATCGTGCGATTGAGCTCCTCGAGAGAGTGGGTCTCCGCCCGGAGCATATCGACCGCTATCCCCATGAGTTCAGCGGGGGCCAGCGCCAGCGGTTGGGCATTGCCCGTGCGCTCTCGGTGGAACCCGACTTCCTCGTTCTCGATGAGCCCGTCAGCGCGCTCGACGTCTCGGTGCAGGCTCAGGTGGTGAATCTGCTTGAGGATCTACAGAGAGATCTCGGCCTGACCTACCTGTTCATCGCGCACGATCTTGCCCTCGTCGAGCACGTCAGTGACCGCGTCGCGGTGATGTATCTCGGGCGGATCGTCGAGGTCGCCGAGGCCGACGAGTTATACAAAAGTCCGCGTCATCCCTACACGAGAGCACTGCTCTCGGCAGTGCCACGCCCGGACCCGGCAGGCCGCGAGGCACGTGAGCGAATCGTGCTCCAGGGGGATGTGCCGAGTCCGAGTGATCCACCCTCCGGATGCGCGTTCCATCCCCGCTGTCCGCATCCTATGAAAGACGATTCGTGCGCTAGCGTATACCCTGTTATGGAAGGGCGTTCGGGCGGGCACTCCGCAGCATGCCACCACCAGCAATTCGAGGTGGAAACAAGGGCTTGACACCCCCCTGAGGCAGAGACATGTTGCGAGCCTCTTGACCCCGGCCCTTCTGACTTCCGGTTGGAAGGGCTCTTTCACGAACACGACCGAAGAACAACGGCTGGAGGTTTCCCTTGGTGCAACTGTACGCCGCCCTGCTTCAAATCCCGGGCATGGACGCAGTCGAGATGTCTTGGCAGGAGCAGGCGGCTGTCAACTGGGAAGGCATGGGCTTCATGCGGTATCCCTTGGCCTTCTGCCTTGTCCTGGGCGTCATCGTCATCGCGATCAAATTCGTCTCGCTCACGATGAAGGCCGCGAAGACGAAGAGCATCCTCAAGGATGTCGACGAGCTCCTCACTCAGCAGCGCATTCGTGAAGCTCTCGAGCTTACGCGTGACACGGATTCGCCGGCAGCGAACATTCTGTACGCAGGCCTCGAGCGTCACGAAGAGGGCACCGATCGCGTCATGAAGGCGATCGAGAATCAGGGCCTCATCGAGATGAGCAAGCTCGAGAAGGGTCTGGTTGTTCTTGCGACGCTGACGAACATCGCGCCGCTCCTGGGCTTCCTCGGGACGGTTATCGGAATGATCATCGCGTTCCAGTCGATCGAGGCCGCGGGTGAGGTCGAAGCGACGCTGGTTGCCGGTGGTATTAAGGTCGCGCTGCTGACGACGGCCGCGGGCCTCGTCATCGCGATTCCGGTGTCGGTCGGTCACAACTACTTCGTGGCGAAGATCGACGGACTGGTCATCGACATGGAGGAGTCGGCTCAGAAAATGGTCGACACGCTCCACGCGATTGAGACGGGACGCGCCGGCTGAAGGCACTTCCGGTCGATTTGACCGAGAGGCCACCCCTTCGGGGGTGGCCTCTTTTTTTTGTCTAGAACTTCGGGCCGCCAAACGTTTACTGTAAGGAGCCCTCGCGTAGCTCCGGACCGACCGGGCGCGGCGTGGGTGTTCACGTTCTTCGCCGGCACTCATGAAGCTCCGTTCCGCACTGACCACCCTTGCCCTGTTCACTCTCGTCGGGGTCGCCTCGGGAGCGAGGACTGTGCCTGATGGGGTGCTGACTGGGGCGCCGGAGCCGGCGGTACCCAACGCTGGGCCGCCTATCGGCGAGCGTCCGACCGTATCGGACTCCGCGCTGGATGAACTGTCTGTGGGCCGGTACTGGCATGCTGCCCGTATGCTCCAGGATGAGGGAGCTGCGAATGGCCCCCCAATCGACCGACTGACGCTCGCACGAGCGGAGGCCGGTTGGGACAACTGGGCTGGGGTTCTCGACGTATTGGGAGACGAGGCCTGGGTGGGAGAAGTCGAGGAAGGGGCTGGGCTCTATCTGCTTGGGCGGGCCCTCGAGCACGCTGAGCAATGGGACGAGGCGCTCGAACGCTACGTCGAGCACGCTGTGAGCGTCGGGATCTCCAGCTCCGAGGGGGTTCCCGCGGTCGCACGTGCTGCCCGAGCCGCGTGGCATGCAGGCCGTCATGAGCAGGCCCTCACACTCCTGACGGAACTGCGCAGCGCACCGGCGGTCCGAAGCTGGACGGCTGCAGAGTTGGCGTTGTTTGCCGCGAATGAGGGAGATGTCGATGGAGTCGTGGCGCTGGCGGGCCACGCCATCGAGCCAGCAGCAGCAGGTGTGCTCTGGCGGGCCGAGGCTGATGCGCACCTCAGCGCCGGCGACTCCACTTCCGGTCGGGTCGCCTTCGAGGCTCTTCGCTCGGTCGAGTCCGGAGAGAGGCGCGCGGTCGCCACGGTTGAGGTTGGACGGCTGCTGGTCGCAGCGGGAGACACGGCGGCCGGAGAGCCTCTTCTACTGGAGGGGTTCACCGAGAGCTCCGGTCGCGCCCGGACCCGGGCCGCAGCTGGTCTGAGCGACCTTGGCGGGCACGATTTCGAGCGCACGCTGGAGTTGGCTCGAGTGCTCGATCGAGCCGGAGACGGAGCCCGTGCGCTCAGGAGCTATGATCGCGCTCGTGACCTGGCCCTCGCCGAGGGGGGTGACCTCCCGGAGGCGAATCGCCTCGAACGAGCCCGGTTGATGTCGACGATTGGGGCGCGGCAGGGAGAGGCACTGGACGAGTTCCGCTCGATTCGGGAGACAACCGAGAGTGATCGGGTCGGTGCGCGGAACCTCGATGTGTGGGCAGGCATGCGTGCCCGACAGGACCAGACGGCGGCGGTGAGTACGCTACGTCGCTGGTTACTGGAGGAATATCCGTCGAGCAACGAGGCCGCCGAAGTCGCTTGGATCCAGGCAGCGAATGCGGAGGGGCGGGGTGCTCTCGATCGTGCGCTGGACCACTACGCCTTCCTCACAGAGAACGTCCGCACCCACGCGCGCGCGGGTCAGGCTCGTATGCGCTCGGGTCAGATCCATCTGCGACGCGGCGATAAGTCGGCCGCGGCAGATGTCTACGAGCAGTATCTCGCTGACTTCCCGACGGGGCGCCGATGGCAGGAAGCCGCGTACTGGGCTGGCCGCACCCGATTGGAGTTGGGTGACAGCGTGGCCGGGGTCGCACACCTAAGACATGTGCTGACAGAGCCCGTTGAGTACTACGCGGTGATGTCGGCCGAGCTGCTCGGAGAGCCGTTCGGCGTGGACGTCCCCGATGGCGCGGCCTCGCAGGAACCGGGCTGGCTGGCCGAGGGCCTCACGCGACTGGATCTCCTGACGGAGGCGGGGCTCGAGCCAGGTGCTTCGGCCGAGGTGGCGCGACTACGCACGCGCGCCGGTGGCGAGCGTGCCACGCGGCTACGCCTGGCCGAAGCTTTGATCGAACGCGGACGCACGATTGACGGCATCAACCTGGGCTGGGCACTGCTGAGGGACGAAGGGGCATGGGATCAGCAGATCCTCCGTGTCGCCTACCCCTTCCCGTATCGAGAGCTCGTTCGACGCGAAGCGGCTGAATGGGGGATCGATCCCTTCATGATGGCGGCGATCATCCGACAGGAGTCTGCCTTCAAGGCCGACATCGTCAGCCATGCCGGAGCGATCGGCCTCATGCAGGTGATGCCTCCGACGGGCGCGCAGCTTGCACGGACGCACGGTCCCGACGGATTCTCGCGGGAGTCACTCACGCGTCCTGAGGTGAACCTGCATCTGGGAGCGGCCTTCTTCGTGGACATGAGCCGGCGCTACGACAATCAGCTGCCCCTGGTGCTTTCGGCGTACAACGCTGGGCCGACCCGCGCGACGCGCTGGCGGAAGTATCCGGAGGCGGTCGATCCGCTGCGCTTTACCGAGCGAATCCCGTTCACGGAGACGCGCGGCTACGTGAAGAGCGTGCGCCGAAACCTCGGACTGTATCGGGCCCTGTACGACCAGGACTGAGCTTCCTTCGCGGCGGTCGCTTGCGCGTTCCTCGACCCTGATCGCAAAATGGAAGGGTGACGCGAGCGTCATGACGCAGTGGACTCGGCAGCGGAGGTAGCCGCATGAAGGGGACCGTGAAGTGGTTCAACGACTCGAAGGGGTATGGCTTCATCGAGCCGCCCGAGGGCGAAGACGTCTTCGTCCATTTCTCCGCTATCGAGGCGGAGGGCTTCCGCACTCTCGCGGAAGGTGAGGCGGTCGAATTCGAGATTCGTGATTCCGACAATGGCCGGCAGGCAGCTCAGGTTGTGCGCGCCTGACGCGCAGATTCTCGGAAGGCCCCAACAGGCCTCGCGACCGTGCGGTCGCGGGGCCTTTCTCTTTGCCCCTGACTCCCGTTAGGCTCGCTCGCCGGCACGGTCGATCCGCCGCTCCGGGTGCCCCCTCGTCGACCCCAGATCCCGACCCGCTTTGCAGATTCCGCCGAAGACCAAGCCACGCATCTTTCTGATCGACGCCTACGCGCTGATCTACCGCTCGTACTTCGCGTTCATCCGCCGCCCCCTCATGAACGCTGCGGGGGAGAATACGTCGGCCCCGTTCGGCTTTACCCGTTTTCTCCTGGATATCCGGGAGAAGTTCGAGCCCGACTATCTGGCGATCGTCTTCGATGCCGGTGACTCATTCCGAGATGAGATGTATCCGGAGTACAAGGCGACGCGTGAGAAGATGCCAGATGATCTCCGAGCGAGCCTCGACCACATTCGAAATATCGTCGAGGGCTTCAACGACCCGGTCGTCGAGCTCGACGGGTACGAGGCCGACGACGTAATCGGGACGCTGGCGATCCAGGCGCGTGATGCCGGGCTGGAGGCGGTGATCGTTTCCGGTGACAAGGACTTCTATCAGCTCGTGGGTCCGGGGATCCACCTGATGAATCCCGGTCGGGGCGGTTCCACCGGGGTTGCGGCGGAGTGGGTGACGGAAGAGAACGCTGATGAGAAGTTCGGCATTCCGCCGTCGCAGATCGCCGACTACCTCGCGCTCGTAGGTGACTCGTCGGACAACGTGCCGGGGGCCCCGGGGGTCGGTCCGAAGACTGCTGTACAGCTTCTCCTGCAGCATCCGAACGTGGAGGAGTTGATCGCGCACGCGGACGAGTTGAAGCCGCCACGAGCGGCGAAGTCGCTCGCGGAGAACGCGGATGCTATTCGATTGTCGAAGCGCCTCGTCACGATCATGACCGAACTCGAGGTTACGCTCGACCTGGAGGCACTCCAGGTGCAGGAACCGAACGCCGAGGTGTTACGGGACCTGTTTGTGATGTTGGAGTTTCGGACGCTCGCGGACCAGTTCGCTCTGGCGGCGCAGGCTACCGACGGTGGCACCCATGGGGTGGTCGAGCGTGGATCGGAGGCTGGCGAAGTCGAGTATGTGACGGTCGACTCCACAGAAGCACTGACGACCGTGATCGAGACCGTTCGGGCCAGGGTCGGCGAGGCAGAGGCGAGCGCGGAGGAAGGTGCGCGAAGTTGTCTGGCGATCGCCGTCGCCATGTCCGAACCCGATCCCCTTCGAGGTGATGTCGTCGGCATCGGCCTGTCCATCGAGGGAGGATCGGCGTGGTATCTGCCGATCGGTCACCTGCAGCCTTTCGAGCTGACCTTCGAAGGAGAGGGTGCCGGCGAGGTGTGGAACCTGCCCGGCTGGTCTGACCCGACGATGGTCGACCTCAAGGAGCTGCTCGAGGACGTCTCGGTGCCGAAGGTGGGGCATGACCTCAAGGAGTCGACACTCGCGCTATCGCGGGCGGGGATCACGCTGGGAGGCCTCACGCTCGACACGATGATCGCCAGCTACGTCCTGGATCCGGGGCGGCGAGGTCACGAACTCAAGACCCTCTCGATGGATGTGTTCTCTCACAAGCCAGTCGAGCGAAGTGAACTGACCGGGACTGGGAAGAGCCGAATCTCGTTCGCCGATGTGCCCGTCGGGCGGGCGCGTGACTACCTGTGCGAGGCGGCCGACCTGTCGGGCCAACTGGCGGATCACTTCGAGGAGCGACTCAACGAGGCCTCGCTCGGCGATCTGCTGGTCGAGTTGGAGATGCCCCTCATTCCCGTGCTCGCTCGCATGGAGATCGCTGGTATCGCGATCGATGACGGCTTCTTCCGTGCCATGCGTGCTCGGCTGAAACGAGAACTCGATCAGATTCAGGAGGAGATCTTCAAGGTCGCGGGGACCGATTTCAATCTGAACTCGACTCCTCAGCTCCGTCAGATCCTCTTCGAGAAGCTTGAGCTTCCTGTCATCAAGAAGACGAAGACCGGACCGTCTACGGATGCAT
>JBDGVS010000111.1:0-7610 GCA_039585535.1 Gemmatimonadota bacterium
CGCTCCATCGGGTCGTCCGGGTTTGCTTGTGTCTCGAGCGATCCAGGAGAGCGGGGCGTTGTCGACGAACGCCCCGTCGAAGGGACTCGCCACGGGCTTCTCGAACGCGAACATCGCCGCCCAGCACGGCGCCATGGAGACCCGACTCGCCTCGACCTGGAGGGTGGGCACCGACCCGAGCAGGGGGACAGCCTGTGGGGCCGGTACGGCGATGATGACGTGTTCGTAGTTACCCAGGTCGCGCCCCTCGTCGTCCGTAAGTCGCCAGAGATCTCCCGATCGCTCCAGCTGTTCGACCCGCACCCCGCAGCGGACATCGACGTCCGAGGCGAGGTGCATGGGCAGAGCGATCATGTCGGGAACCCCGACGTATCGGCGGCTTGCTTTGGCGGGCTCCCGAGTGTCGCCCTCGAGACGAACGAGGTGTCCCGCCCACTCCTCGACGACCCCCGAGTCGATCCAGTCTTCGAGGAAGGACCGAATTCGGTCGTCGCGAACGGTGAAGTATTGAGCGCCGTGGTCGAAGCGGTGCTCATCGTGTTCGCGGGTGTTCGTTCGACCCCCGGGGCGGCGCCCTTTGTCGAAGACCGTCACCGCGAGGCCCCGCTCCATGCAACGCCGTGCCGCTATCAAGCCGGCCGGCCCAGCCCCGACTACGGCGACCGTGTCAGTCATGCGGAGCGGACGCTCCCGAGTCCGCCATCCACACCGATCGACTGCCCCGTGACCCAGGAGGCCTCGTCGGAGAGGAGCCAGCGGATCGCGTGTGCGACATCCTCGGGGGCGCCGAGGCGACCGAGGGCGTGCATCGCCTCGGAGGAAGCCCGAGCGCTCTCGCTTCCAGTGATTCGAGCGGTGAGCGGGGTGTCCACCAACCCAGGCGCCACCGCGTTTACACGGATACCGGCTTTTCCGTAGGTGGCGGCGGCCGAGCGCACCAGAGCATCGATGCCGCCCTTCGCCGCGGCGATCGCCTCGTGGTTCGGCAGCCCCAGCGCGGCTGCGGCGGTCGATACGAAGACCAGACTACCTCCATCGCCTCGCATCATGGGTCGCACGGCGGAACGGAGAATCGCGAAGGAACTCGTGAGGTTGGTGTGAAGTGTCGACAGGAACTCCTCGGGTCGTGTGATATGGGCAGGCTTGAGGAGCACGCTGCCCACGCAGCTGACCACACCGTCGATTGACCCGAAGTGCTCCAGGGTCTCGCGCACGACGCCGTCGACCGCATCGAAATCGGACGCATCCGCGGGCAGCGCGAGTCCGCCCACCTCGCTCGCGATCTCGGTCAGGCGATCGTGGTCCCGTCCGGAGACCGCCAGCTGTACACCGTCCGCGTGCAGGGCCCGCGCGAGCGTGGAGCCGACTCCTCCGTATGCTCCGAAGAGGAGAACTGTGCGTGTTGTTGCCGTGCTCATGCGTCCCTCTCCTTCCGTCGGGTTATCACGGAGTCCGCAGCTCGGCGGCCCGAGCGAAGTGCGCCCTGAATCGCCCCGAAGTCGGTGTAATCGCCGGCGATCACCAGGCCGTCGGCCCGTCGAGGCTCTCGCTCGGCCGCGAGGCTGCCAGCGGGATGCCTGGGGAGCGCGTGGGGGATGTGGTAGCTCCGCAGGTGGGTCCACTGATCGACCGTGTCCCCGAACCATCGCCGCATCTGGGCGGGGACGGCTTGAACAAAGGCATCGACGTCATCGGCAGCGTCGTCGACCCCGTTCACGGATACGAGATGCATGCCGTCCGGAGCGTACGACGGAGCCACCAGGCTCATGACGGCCACATGGTTCGCGGGACCCGTGCCCTCGCCGTCGAGCACCAGCATGCGCTCGGACGTGGGCGGCTCGGGAGTGGCGAAGTAGGAGGTGACGGTCGCTTTGAAGGAGGGAGTCGGTGTGCCCAGGAGTCGAGACGCAGCGGCGCCGTCGACCGCGACGATTACGTCGTCGGCCACTACACGACGACCGTCCTGGAGGGTGACCCCGTCGGCTCGTACCTCGGCCGCGGCCGCGTCCAGCGTGATCCGCCCGTCGAGGGCGGTGGCCAAGAGTTCGGGGAGCGCCTGCATTCCACCGGATGGTAGCGTCGCGTCTCCGGCTGCGAAGCAGCGGAAGTAGTAGCGGAAGAGGCTGGCCGAGGTCTCGAGTCCGCGTTCGAGGAAGACCCCGCCCAGGAAGGAGCGGAAGAATGTGTCGATGAAGTCTTCCGTGAAGCCGAGAGCGCGAAGCTCCTCGAGCGTAGATCGTTCGGGACCGTCGAAGCACGCGTCTGCCGACCGCGAGAGAAGGCGTCTTCGACGGGACGCGACCTTCATTTTGTCGCCCAGGGGCCCGACCCGCGCGCCCATCGACGCGAAGGCACCGGCTGGGTCTCGGAAGGGGTCGCTCATCCGCTGGAGTCCCGACCCATTCCATATCATGCTGCCCGGCATGAACACCTGCAGGTCGAGCTGCAGGACGTCGACCTGGCTCTGCACCTCCTCATAGGCGGTGAGCAGCACCTGGAAGCCACGGTCGAGAAGGAAGCCGTCCATGATGTCCGTGCGGACCCGACCGCCAACCGCATCCGCGGCCTCCACCACGTGGACATCGACTCCCTCGCGCTCGAGGATGAGCGCCGAGGACAGGCCCGCGAGTCCGGCACCCACGACGAGCGCTTCGGCACGCTCGGGTAGAGGCGTTGAGGAGATCATGCGTCCAACTCCTTGTACAGGTGTTGTTGACTCTGAGATGCTGCTATCGATGTCTTGTTGAATAAATTGTAGTATGTGTTTAACGTATGTTCAACAATCAATCTGTTAGCTCTTACTCTGGAGAACGCCCCATGTCGATCGCGATTGCCTGTCAGGTCGTTATTGCACTCGGAATATTCAACGTATGGATCCTCCGCCGCGATCGTCCCACCCCCTATCGTCCCGACGGGGCGAGCGACATTGCAGACGAGTTCCGTCGGTACGGACTTCCCGACGGGACCTGGAAGCTCGTGGGCGCGGTGAAGGTGCTGCTCGCGACGCTGCTTCTGGTGGGTGTGTTCGTGCCCGCCGTCGCTCCGTGGGCCGCAGGTGCCCTCGCGGTGCTGATGCTCTCCGCGGTCGGCGCCCACGTTCGGGTTCGAGATCCGTTGATCAAGGCGATGCCAGCGCTCGCGATGCTCGTCCTGTGCACCGTTGTTCTCGTGTCGTACTCGACCTGAGCGATGCCTGAGCTTCACCTGGTCGCGACCGCATTCATGGCGGGGCTCATCGCCTTCGTCCAGGTCGTGCATTACCCGCTGATGTCGAGGGTAGGTGAGACGTCCTTCGTCTCGTATGAGGCGGGCCACACGGTCAGGACCGGGTGGGTCGTCGTGCCTCCCATGCTGGTGGAGCTGGGTGCTGCGATCTGGCTCGTCGTACTGCCTCCGTCGCCGGGTTCCGCCACCCTCGTATGGCTGGGTCTCGGCCTCCTGGGGATCGTCTGGCTGTCCACGGCGCTGCTCCAGGCGCCGGCCCATGGTCGTCTCGTTCACGGCTTCGACCCCGTGGTGCACCGACGTCTCGTTCGTACGAACTGGATTCGTACCGTCGCATGGTTCGCCCGTGTGCCGGTCGCGCTCGCACTGCTCCTCTGAGCCCTGGGAAAGATCCCCGAGTCGGGCTGTTGTATCACTGGACAATAGTTGACGGGTCAGTTAAAATATCCAGGTACGACACAACGAGGCCGCTCGCAGGCTTTTCCCACATTAGAGAATCAGGAGAACGATCATGGACGCAGTTCAGACCCCGATCGCCGAGCTCGACGCCGAGCTGAACCAGATGATCCTCGAAGGCAACGCGCTCGACGCGTTCGAGAAGTTCTATGCCGACTCGATCGTCATGATCGACCAGGGGTTTGAGCCCTGGGAGGGCAAGGAGTTGAACCGTGAGCGTGAGCAGGACTTCTTCAGCAAGATCACCGAGTTCCGCGCGGGTGAGCTAAAGAACGCGGCCGTCGGCGATGACGTGTCCTTCTCTACGTGGCATTGGGACTACACGCACGCCGACTGGGGCGAGGTGAAGTACGATCAGGTCGCAGTTCGGCACTGGGTCGACGGCAAGATCGTGAAAGAGCGGTTCTACCGCGGCTGATTTCCAGTCCGGGAAGGTGCCCGGTCCGCTCACGACACGTGGGCGGGCCGGGCGTCGTTCGTTTCCGGCCACTGGTGCACCGGGCTGCCCGCCTCATCCGCAGTGAGCTGGCGCGGCAGTGCGATGGTGCCCAGGCCATCCCCGCCACCGATCTCGCATCCCTTCCCGGTCGCGAGAGCCCGCACGGTACCCGCGCAGGCCACCGCGTCCAGCATGTCTTTTGGTCCCATCGCCAGGGTGGCAAGATCGATCTCGACTCGAGTAGATACGTTCTCGGAGGCCGATCCCTGGAGCGCGCGGTACGTGGCGCTGGGAAAAACCTCCACCGTGTGGCAGATGTCGGATGCGGCCGCGAACAGGTCGAAGCCGAGACGCATCCACTCCGGGGCTTCCTGCGCGAGGGGGGTCCACTGTGGGTTGGCGAGGCCGAGTGATCGGACGACAACTTCGCAGTGTCGGCCCAGTCCACGGCCCTTGATGGGTCCCCATGTGCCGGATCGAAAGCCGACCGATCTGGGCCTCGGGAGGGGGGTGCGGGGTGCATCGATCCCGGCCCACACAGCTCCCTCTCTCGCATAGCGGTCTACCAGCTCGCGTAGTGTGTCTGCCGCACTCGGACCGGCATGTCGGGCCTCCGTGGTGGGGCTTCCCGGGAGCCACCCCGACTCGATCATGTGACCCATCTCATCCATGACGGCGAAAGGACATCGCCGTCTGACCTGTACGTCGACGCCAACGAAGAACACGGACACCTCGCAGAGGACCAAGGGTACCAGGGACATGAGAATACTCCGACTCGCCACGATCGTGCTTCTGGCGACCGCCGCGTTCGGGCCGATCGACGTCGCCCCGCTGGCCGCGCAAACCACGGTGCTCCGGGGTCGCGTACTCGACGGCGCCGATCTGCACCCGCTCCAGGCCGCCACGGTCACAGTTGTCGGGCGCCCCGGGCAGACCCTCACAGGCGCCGACGGCGGATTCGTTATCGACCAGCTGGCCCCGGGCGTGGTCTCGGTACAGGTCGAGGTCCTCGGGTACGAGTCAGCACTGGAAACCGAGGTCGTGCTTCAGTCCAGTCGGTCGACCTATGTCGAGTTCCGGCTGAACAGGCAGGCGCTCGAAGTGGAAGGGATCATCATCGAGGCACCCGCGTTCCGGATCCCCAACGCCGCTCCCACATCCGTCCAGGTCCTCTCGAACGAGGAGCTCCGGCGCACGCCTGGCGGCCTGTCCGACGTCTCACGCACCCTGCTGTCTCTCCCCGGAGTGCTCGGAGGCGTCGACAACCGCAACGATCTCCTCGTGCGTGGTGGCGGGCCAGGTGAGAACGCGTACTACCTGGACGGAATCAGGATTCCACAGATCAATCACTTTTCGACTCAGGGCGCGTCGGGTGGTGCGCTCGGTCTCGTGAACGTGGACTTCATCCGAGAGACGGAGTTCTTCACGGGCGCGTTCCCGGTTCGATACGGTGATGCGCTCAGCTCGGTGCTCAGCATAGAGAACCGCCCCGGTTCGCCCGAAGGTATCCGTGGCGACTTCACCCTGGGCGCTACCGAGGCGGGGCTCACACTCGACGGTCCTGCCGGTGAGAAGTCGAACTGGCTGTTCAGCGTCCGCCGATCGTATCTGCAGTTTCTCTTCGAGGCCCTGGGACTCCCCATTCGTCCGGACTATTGGGATGGGCAGTTCCGCTTCGAGACGAATCTGACACCGAAGGATCGGATCGTCTTCGTGGGGATCGGCGCGATCGACAACTTCGACATCGTTCCGCCGCTGCCGGACGATGATTTCGAGAACATCGAACTCGCGGCCTCCGTCATCGACAATGACCAGCGGAGTTACACCGTCGGTGCCAGTTGGCGGCGTCTCATCGATGGAGGTTTCATCACCACCTCCGTGAGTCAGTCGTCCAGCGACTTCCGCTTCGAAGATCCCGGGCAGGATTCCCTCCCTGTTCTGACCAATGAGAGCCTGGAGCAGGAGACCCGTCTTTCGGTACAGGCCGACTTCGCCCCGTCACCGGCTCTCACGCTGGCGTTCGGTGTCGAGGGGAACCGGGCCTCGATCGACGCGGCTCTATACCAGAGGGCTCTCCCGGGTGGAACGCTTCCCGAAGACCTCCAATGGCAGGAAGAGCTTGCCGTATGGAAGCTGGGGGCCTTCGCCCAGGGCACCGTCGATGTCGGGCGACGCCTCCAACTCTCTGGAGGGCTACGAGTCGACGAGGTGACCGAGCTCGACGATGGACTCAGCCTCTCACCCCGTGTGTCGGGTCGCTACGACCTCGGCGCAGGTGTCTCTGCCCAGGTGGGGTTGGGTGTGTTTCATCAGACGCCCAGCCTGTTGTCCCTCTCGGTCCGTGAGAACGACGTGCAGGTGAATCTCGGCCTGCGACAGCAGCAGAACCGTCAGGTGGCCGGCGGCTTTGCGTGGACCGTGAATCCTGGTCTGCGGCTGTCGATGGAAGGGTTCCTCAAGCGCTACGACCGGGTCCCGCTCCTCCGAAACGATCCGAGGATTTCGGTCTCGAATCTGGGTGGTGACTACGGCTTCATCGGCGCTGAGCCGCTCGTGGACGACGGCACAGGGCGATCCAAGGGCCTCGAGGTGTTCGCTCAACAGAAGCTTCTTGGGAGCCTCTACTTCCTGGGGGCGTATACGCTGTCATGGAGTGAGTTCGCCGGAGTCGACGAAGTGTTGCGGCCGTCTTCCTGGGATCGTCGGCATGCCGTTGACCTCACCACGGGATACAGGCTCGGCTCGGCGTGGGAGTTCGGGGCGAAGTTGCGCGTCCTCTCCGGGCTGGCGACCACTCCCTGGGACCTCGTCGCGTCGGAGCAGCAGTACCCCATCACGGGCCGTGGCGTCCCGGACTGGAGTCGGATCGGAGAAGTCCGCACACCGGCATACTCACGGCTCGACATTCGGGCGGAGCGGAGGTTCAGCTTCCCCGGCTGGAATGGCGTTGTGTACGTCGATCTGCAGAACATCCTGAATCGAGAAAACGTCGTGGGTTACGCCTATACCCAGGATCCATCGTTTCCCGACCGCATCCGACCACTCGACGGCTCCGGTCTGCTGCCGACGTTCGGATTCAGCGTGGAGTTCTAGTCGGCCCGAGCCTCTTCACTCCCGGACGGCGGCAGCACCACTCGCAAGACCGCGTACCCGGCCAGACCGGCAGCCAGCGAACCAATGAGCACCCCGAGGCGGGCCAGGTCGGGATCGGCGGTTCCCCCCTGCTCGAAGGCCAGTGCCGAGATGAAAAGACTCATCGTGAAGCCAACGCCACAGAGCAGCCCCGCGCCTACGATGTGAGGCCATCGCACCCCTTCCGGTAGTGAGGCGACCCGCGCCATGACGGCGAGTCCACTGACTCCCACGACGCCCACGAGTTTTCCGAGCAGCAGCCCCATCGCGATACCCATGGGCAGCGGCCGGAGGATGTCCGAGGGTGACAGTCCGGTGAGCGGGACGGCTGCATTGGCCATCGCGAACACCGGGAGAA
>JBDGVS010000112.1:0-8263 GCA_039585535.1 Gemmatimonadota bacterium
CCCTTCGATCGCGATCTGCTCTGCTCGGCGCAGCTCGGGACGCTCGAGTTCGTCCATCCACTGCTGGAACGCCGGACTGAAAAGAGGTCGCCGCTCTGACCAGTATTGCTGGATCCCGGGCGCCGTCAGATACAACTCGCCCAGGCGTCCCCAACCCCGCCAAACTTCGGGCTCCATCGCGCCCTTGGAGAACTGGTAGTGCATGTTCTCGAACGTCTTGAGGAAGTTCAGCATTAGCACGACAAACCTGGCTCGGCCGTCATCATCCAGGGCGTTCATGTCTTCGACGCCCTTGCTGAAAATCCGCACCATGACAGGGTCGTCGATCAACGACTGGTTCCAGTGTCTGATCCCCGCGATGGCGTCAGCGGACGCCGCCCTACTCAGCGCCGCCGTGTTGTGGCGCACTTGCGCAGCCACGTAGACGAGCGACAGAACCACCGCGACCGCGCCCAGCACTTCACCAATCGCGCCTATGGCTGTCCAATTCACACTGCCTCCTAGAGCTGCGTCCCTACGTCTCTCGATTCTGCTGCACGGCCTGTCGGGAACCGGAAAACCCCGCTACTTCGTGAACTCACCCAGTAGGTCCTGAGCCGTGCCGCCGGCAGCGCTGGAAGACCCAACGCCAGCGCCCCAGTTCGAGGCCACCGACACGTTCAACGTACCGAGAAGTCCCTCCATCGCATGTACGCCCCGATGCATGGAGAAGCTGTAAAGCTTCCTGAACATCGCTCGTGACGCGCCTCCGAGCGATGCGCCACCCACGAGGCCGAATCCGGCCACGAGTGGCACAAGGCCCAACGTCCCGACACCCAGTCCAACACCCACCGCCACACTCAGTCCCACACCGCCCGCAAGCGCGCCGACTCCAACAGCTCCGGCGGTCACCGTGCCGAAAATCCCCCCGGCGATGCGGCGACCGGGCCGCAGCGAACCCCACACGACCACCTCGCTGGAAGCGTCGTCCACCCGCTGAATAGAGGCCATGAGCTGCCTGATGCCCGGGTAGGACATGTCGTACTCGAACCGGGTGTAGCGCAGGGCTGTCACGGCGGGCACGTCGAAGACCAACACGCCACCGTGCAACACGTCGCCCTGGATGTCGCGCAGGGTGAGATTGTAGGGTGTGGCAGGAAATACGACCTGCATCGCTCGGTAGACGTCCTCGACGGACGCGGCGATCACTCGACGGACCTCGAGGAATTCTGGAGGGCTCTCCAGCAACCTCAAGGCCACCTTGTCCAGCACCGAATCCTGCTGTTCCCCGACGGCAACTCCCGCGGCCACCTCGGCCAGGGCCACATCCACGAACTCCCCAGCAATGCCGGCTTCCTCGGCGGCTTGGCGCACGTGGGCCAACGCATAGCCGCTCGTATCCTGGTCGGACATCTCCGCCTCGGCCGGCAATAGAGACGTCGCTTCTGAGCGCCGAGCCGCTTCGGCTTGTAGCTCCGCCGCACGCTGCCACAGGCGGGCAGCCATTTCTTCGCTCAAGCGTCTTTCTTCGTCGTTGCTCATTCCGGCCCGTGGGCGGTGACGGGGACACGGCCCCTATCACTTGATAGCTCCACAGAAGATACGGCGGATGAGGCTATCGACACGAAACTCGGACAACCCGTTGGCTCTGCCGGCATCGGAAACCCACCATCCACCTCAACCGTCGCGATCCTGAGCGTTAGTGCGGCTCGGCGATCTCCGCTAGCGGCTCCCCGAACATGATGCGGTGCCCATCAGGAGTTTGGACAACAAACTCTCGGTGCCCGTGAGAGCGATCCCCAAGAGGCACGACGACGTCCGCTCCCCGCGCACGAATCTCGTCGTGGAGTGCATCTACGTCCTGGACCATGATGTGGAGGAACCATGAATGGTTCCCTGTCTCTGACGCCGGCGCCTCGTCAGGGCACTCCCCAAGCATGAGGCGGATCGAATCCCGAGTCAGAAAGCTCCACCCGGGTGCCTCGATTGGATCACAAAGAAAGCCCAGGACTTCCGTGTAGTATCGAGTCGACGTCTCGAGATCCTGGACGGCGAGCACCGACCTCGACTGAATCAGTTGAGCCATCGGGACCCTTCTCCGAGCCGAGAGGTGGACTGTCGAGGTGCGACTGACGAAGGCGAGTGGCCCTACGTCACCTGCCGGTTGGTCTCACCCTGACCAATAACCGTGAGCTTCATGCCGAACTTGGCGCCCATGTCGCCCACCAGTGCTCGCACCATGTCACTCGCCGCGTCAGCAGCTTCACTGCTCTTGTAGTTGGAAATGAGTATCCACTCGTTATTCCCGACTTCGACCATCTGCTGGCTGACGTGATATGCGCTCTCTGTGATCGCAGGCCCGACCACGTCGTCGTAGTGACTCATCAACGCATCCTTCTGGCCCTCGTCGCAAGTAACTGTGTAGACCTTGCTGTACATCGCGATTCTCCTCGTCGGGGTTCAGTCACGGCTTCTTGCCGCGCTCGATTCACGCATCTACGTACCCAGCGCCCGCGCAATTGGCCACGGCCGTCTAGCGTCTGGGCATTTTGCGGCGCGGCCGGCACGCAGACAAGCGAAGCATACCCACCTGCTCCTCCACGACGGCAGCCGCGCCTCGTCTCGTGTCTGCAGCAATCGCTTGCTAGGAAGCCCCCAGTCTACGATGGCGTAGGGCTCTCTTGGGCTATCCGAGCTGCCGATAAGCATCAGTGACCAGCACGACCTTTCCAGCGTGACCACCTCGTTCGAGTCGCTCGTGCGCTCGCGGCGCATCGACCAGAGGGAAGCGTTCGGACACGAGTGGTTGGATCAAACCGGAGACGGCCAAGTCGATCAACTCCGTGAGCGTCGAGCGGTACCAGTCCGGATTGGCCAGCGCATGCGTGCCGACTTCTGGCGTCGCCGGTACGGAACGGCTACCGGGCAGACGCCGCAGCACCGAAGTGAGGGCCAGACTAGTGAGGCCGATAGCCAACCCCTTGTCTCGTGTACCTGCCGACCCCAGCCACACGAGCCTCCCACCATGTCTGAGCGTCCGGTACGAACGCATCAGCTGTCTGGCACCCCCCACTGTGTCGATCACGACATCGACGCCGTCGCCGGTCAACTCGGATATTCGCGAGACGAAATCCTCCGATCGATAGTCGATCGGCTCTCCACCGAGTTCGGATACGACCGACTGATTGTGCTGAGATGCTGTCCCGTAAAGCTCGAGATCTGCTACTCGCCCTAGGTCCATCACGGCTGAACCCACGCCCCCAGCCGCCCCGTGCACAAGGAGCCGCTCGCCCGGCTGCACGCGTCCGTATTGGTGCAGGTGGAGGTGCGCCGTCAGGTAGTTCGCGACCAGGCAGACCGCGGTAGCGGCATCGAGTCCTTCGGGTACTGGTACAAGTTGACCCGCGGGCAGGCAGATCGACTCCGCGTAGCCGCCACCGACCCCCAGCGTCCAGGTGGCCGCCGCCACTCGTTGACCGACCGAGAGCGTCGACACGTCAGGCCCGAGCTTCTCGACCCTGCCGACCACGTCTTCGCCAAGCGTGAAGGGCAGCGGAGGGCACCCCGGGAGACGAGGCCAACGCCGGTAGATGAGATCGAAGCCGGAGACGCCAGCAGCCTCAACCCCGACCCGAGCCTCACCAGGACCGGGCTCAGGAGGCTCTTCGGTGATGGGGACGAGAACCTCGGGGCCACCGTGTTCGGACACGACGATGCGGTGTACCATCGCTAAGCTATTCCTTTGCTAGGACCGCAGCGCACCCCGGCCCGCTCGCCGCCGCGAGGGTCGATGGAGTACGATGTGGCAAACGCCCGACGAGCGTGGGCCAGGTCGTTTTCTACTGTTGCGGTCGCGAAGAGACGAAAGGGCGCGGGTTCGGAATTCTGCTGCCGCCCCCTCCGGCTGACAAACCGAGGGCGTTACCAGACTCCACCGAACCGTTCACCCGGACAGCAGCAATCCTTGTCAGGTGGTGGCCCCGGGCAGACGCACTACAGAGGGCTGGGCGTTGCCCAGCCCTCCGTAGTGGTGAGCGCTAACGTCGGGGCTTCGATGCCGGTGGTTGAGACCAGCGCCCCTCACGCCCGAAGGGGCACCGCCTAACGCCTCGCGATTCTTCTGCACGGGCGGCCTGAAAACAAGCGGAGTGTGCTACTCGATAACCCGGTCGGTAGCCATCGCTTGTTATGTGACTCACGGCCCACCTAGCATGCGCGGCTGACTCAACTCTGGAGGCTCACATGAAGTGGAAGGAAGTCATCACAGCTGCAGGCGTCGTCGGCTCGCTTGTCTTCGTTGGGTTCGAGATCAGGGAGAACACCCGTACAGTCCGGGGAGCAACGATTCAGGCCATCGCCGACCAGAGCTTTCAGTACAACACGGAACTCGTGCAAGACGAAAACTGGATGCGGCTGATGGCCCTGGTATGGGCCGACACCGTCAGCGTGACTAGCCTCGGGCCAGAAGACCGGATGCGGCTGTCATGGGGTCTTGCCGCCTCGACCCGGATCATGGAGAACCGATACCGGCAGGTCCAATTGGGAATCCTCGGCGAGGATGCTCTCGGGCAACTCGGTGGAGCCACCAATCGGAACTGGTACGGCAGCCGCATGTTCCGCGAGTGGTGGGCGTCTGCGGACCCAGAGGCACAATGGTCCCCCGACTTCATCGCCTTCATGGAACGGGACGTGATCGGCATCTCCCGTTGATACTGCCGGGCGTGCAACAGGAGCCACATAACGTCTCGCGGTTCGGCTGCACGGCCCGCTTGGTAGCAAGGGGCGCGAGCTGATAGGCGAGTGGCGACCTGGCCGTCCGGTCACCCGTGACAGTAGCGATCGCTTGTCAGGAATCCGCCGCGATGGCCCACCTCGTGACAGCAACGACAGACAGGCTTCGCTACGAACCTGCAGCGGTCACACGCCCCATACCTCGTCAAATACCCGTAAGTAGTTTCCGCCCAGGAACCCGATCAGAACCTCGTCGGAATGCCCGCGTGCGCTAAGAGCTTCAGTCAGCCGAGGCATAGCGGAAATGTCCTCCAAACCCCGCGGAGCCGCCTCAAGCCCGAAGTGATCACTGCCCAAGCCAACATGCTGAGGGCCCATCACTTCAAGTGCAGTCTCGATGTCTCGAACCACAGAGTCGATATCGACGTGAGCCACGTGGATCAGGCCTAACACTCCTCCGTTTGCAGCGATTGCTTCCAGCATCGCGCGGTCACGGGGCAGCTCCAACCGTGGACGAGGAAGATTGCCGCCCATGAACGTGGAGGCTAGCGGGGAGGTATCCGGGAACATGGTCGGAGTGGTGTGCGAAAGGATCACGGGCCGCTCGGTGCGCTCCAGAACCTCCCAGAACCCCGGTTCGGCAATGTGTACCAGGTCGATGACGATGCCGAGGGCGTCCATGCGGTCCACCAGAGTCCGACCCAGCGGCGTAAGTCCACCCTTGTTGTCTGCCGCCCAACAACCGTCCGCGAAGATGTTGCGGCGCGTATGCGTCAGGCTCGCTGACCGGAGTCCGAGCGAATGGTAGAGATCCAAGAAGCGAAGGTCTGAGCCCAATGCCTCACACCCCTCGAACGTGAGGATCAGTGCCACCTTCCCTTCTGCCTTGGCCGCGCGGATGTCCTGTGTCGTGCGGGCCAACACCAACTCCGGGGTACGTCGCACTTGATCATGGAGGTTCCAGACCATCTCCATGCCACGCCGGAAAGCGTCGCGGACCCAGTCGTCATCCAGGTACACGGCGCAAAGCTGGGCAGTAACTCCACCTTCCTGCCAACGCGGCACGTCGTATTGCCCCATACAACCAAACCACACGGTGTGTGGGCTGAGCCCAAACTTCACCAGCGGCGAGCGCTCCAGGCCGGGCGGCGCCTCCCAGTCGAGGCCAGGGACCTCAACTCGCTCCGAAAGCTCCATTTTACCTTCGGTAACCGGTATCAAGATGTCCGAGTGACCATCGATGACGATGGCTCGTTTGTGCAGCGCGGCGGCCCGTGTCGACGAATCGTTCATCGGACGCCAGCGGGCTCATACTGGATGCCCGGCATACAGTGATCGTCAGGCATCGGTCGCCTCGCAGATGGTGGTCAAAGGAGTTTCGGTCAAAGTGCTCGAGGCTCGCGACGATCTTCCCGCAGTCGAGGGCACCCATCCGGGGAATTCGGAGATGCAACTGATTCGGGGCTGAGCACACGAGTCACCTTCGACAGCTCGGTGGTCTCTCCCGGCAGCAATCGCTTGTTGGACAGTAGCCTCCCGCCACTAAGGGCGGCGGTCCGCTTCCAACAGGGCGCTCACCACCGCAATCGACTCCGCCAAAGCTGGGATACTCTCACGCAGGATCACTTCGTGATGACTCCAGTTGTAGTAGATGACGCTCTGAAACGTGCGAGAGAGAACTAGGTCACACGGCACCGGGGCCTCTCCACTGTTCTCCCAAACGAAACCGCCCGAGCGCACCGCGGTCTTGAGGTCCAGCGCGTCGCGCATCAGCGGGTAGACCTCATTGGCCAGGTGTGCGTTCGCTCTCGCTTCCTCCCGCTCCAGGTCGTTCACCAAGGCGGCCCATCGAGTGAGTTCCCGAAGTAACTCCCGATCCTCCACCAGGTCCGCTCGCCCGGATCCGAGGATCGACTGGAGTGCACCCATCGGCGGGTCCATCGTTGGGTGTGCCAACAAGAACGTGTAGGGGTCCGGATCGGCCTGGCACGCCGCGAGAGGGTCATTGGACTGCCCCCAGCGCATGATTCGTGCGGATGACTCCGCGATTCCCTTATGCAGCCCTCGCACACGCTCCAACTCGGTCCTCGTCCCTTCGATGTCTTCGGAAAGCGCTGCCAGGAAAGCAGCACCCTGGAGCGCATCGGCCCGGTCGTCCCACCACGCGTCGATACCGAAGGCGATCAGGATGCTAGCGACGATCACGAGGGACTCGCGAAACGCCGCTCCGACGCGCCATTTCCCACGGTCTTGGTGACTCACACTCACCCCTTGGCACAACGTTTACGAGGCTACGGCCTAACGTCTCGGAATTCTGCTGCACGGCTACCCGTTACACCAGCGCGTAGCGCTGAGCACCCTGATAGCGCGCCAGTAGCATTGGCTTGTCAGGCTGAAACGAATCCTGCCAGCACGGTATCGCTGCATCGGGAGAGAGGCCTGACCCAATGTGCCCCTGCCGTAGAGACCGTGGGAGCTTCATCGGGGTGTCTTTCTCGTTCGGCCGGCGCCGAGCTCGCGCCGGAGAACATCCGGGTCAATATCGTCTGTCCCGGACTGGTACAGACCGAGATGCAGGACACGATCGCCAACATCCTCACAGGAGGCGAACCCGAGGGTTTCGAGAACCCGTTCCTGTCCAGAACGCCTCAGGGTCGGCTCGCTGACCCGCGGGAGATCGCGACCACAATTCTCTGGTTGGCGTCCGACGAATCTTCGTTCGTCACCGGAAGTGCGATCGCCGTAGATGGAGGCGTGATGGCCGGCTGATCCGCTCCAGCGGCGAGTCGGGCGAAGCCTGAACTCGAGCCCACACTGTAACGACTGAAGTGCTTCCTGACGTCTCGGAATTCTGCTGCCGCAGCCGTGAGTTCGTCAGCGAGCGACCGCCCCGGTGAAGCCACGGGCAATCAGCCACACCGCAAACACCATCTCTTGGGCAAAGATCGGTGCGTCCATCGCCGTCACGACATCAGCGCTCAGCTCGACGCCTCCGATCAGCAGAAGTCGGGCACCGAGGATCGAAGCAGCCGCAAGCAGACCGAAGAGGGAGATCCAACGCGGGACCAGCCGACTCTCGTAGAGCGTGTAGTTGAGAATGAGCGCCCCCAACGCGAACGCGACGAACGGAAGAGTCACCTGGTTCCAATCGTGGCCCGCGAGAAGGACTCCGCTCAGAGCTTCGCGGCCGGTACTCACGGTCTCGTGGCTCAGCTGCGTGAGCATCAGGAGGTTGGTCGTCGCAAGAGCGAAAAGGGCCGCTTCGACTGATCGTGCTGCGACGTAGCCAACGGCGAGTCTCTGACTAGACCGTCTCAAGATCGGGTAGATCACCACGGAGATCGCCGCGACCGACACGTGATTCACGATCTCAAGCAGGACACCTGCCGACACGCGGCCGGGATTGTTCGCCAGTTGGGTCAGGTAGTCCACTGACTCAAGGACCGGAGCGAGCAGGGCGACTGACAGAGAGAATGGGACCGTAGAGGTGATGAACAGGAGCCCCACGACTCGCGCAGCTTGGCGAGCATTCATGGTTCGGATTCGGATTCGG
>JBDGVS010000113.1:0-7575 GCA_039585535.1 Gemmatimonadota bacterium
CGTCTCCACTTCTACCCACTTCGTACCACCAGCGGGCATCGTGTGATCGGCTTCGTCGGGCAATACGAGCATCAGATGGACCCCAAGGGGCGCATCAGCCTGCCGTCGGCATTTCGCCGACAGGCGGAGGGCGAGCGCTTCGTGTTGATGCAATGGGAGAAGGACAACCTCACGCTCTTCCCGCAGGCGAAGTGGGAAGAGCTCCAGCTGGAGTTGCTCGACTTTCGGCGGAAGAACCCGAAGGGGGCGAACCAGCTACGCCGGATGGTCGCCAATGCCGTCGAGGTCGTGACGGATAAGCAGGGGCGCATTCTCGTTCCCGCATCTCTCCAGGCAGGAGCCGACCTCGCGGGGCCGGTGCTGTTGGTCGGGGCGATCGACCGCATAGAAGTGTGGAGCCCAGAGACCTATGGGAGCTCCGTCGAGGGCGACGGTGGTGATCTGGGCGACTTCGCACACCAGCTGTTCGGGTAGGCATGATGAGCGAGTGGCACGAGCCCGTCATGGCACAGGAGGTCCTCGACTTCCTCGACCCCTCCGGGGCAGGCTTCTATCTCGATGGCACCCTGGGCGGTGGCGGCCACACACGCCTGATCCTGGAGGCCTGCGAAGAGTGCAGGGTTTTAGGTGTCGATCGTGACCCCGAGGCACTCGCGGAGGCTCGCGAGGTGCTCTCCGGGCACCGGGCGCGAGTTCGCTTCCTCTCGGCGCGCTTCGACCACGCTCCAGCGGATCCCGAGGTGAAGGACCGTGGCCTGGACGGAGCGCTCCTCGACCTGGGAGTGAGCTCGCACCAACTCGACGCGGACAGTCGGGGCTTCACCTTCCGCCGGGGTGCGCCGTTGGACATGCGCATGTCTCCCGACGCGAAGCGTGATGCACAGGGCCTGCTCGCGCATGCTTCCGAAGACGAGCTGACCCGGATCTTCCGCGACTACGGAGAGGAGCCACGTGGTCGTCGCCTCGCTCGCGAGGTCGTGAAGCGCCGCGCGACGGCTCCGCTGGAAACGAGCGACGATCTGGTGGCCGCCCTGAGCGTCTCTCTCGGTCGCTCACCCTCCGCGAAGGAGAAGGCACGGATCTTCCAAGCGGTTCGTATCGCGGTGAACGAGGAAATGGAGGCGCTCGAGGCTGGGCTGCCCGCCATTCGCGACGTGTTGAGGGCTGGGGGGGTGTTGGTGGTGATCGCGTATCACTCGCTCGAGGACCGGGCGGTAAAGAATGCGTTTCGGGAGTGGAGCCGGACGTGCGTGTGCCCGCCGGAACTCCCGATATGCACGTGCCGAGGCGCGGCGCTGGGTGAGACGCTCACCCGGAAGGTCCTGCGACCCACCGATGAAGAAGTGGCGCGGAACCCCCGAGCTCGCAGTGCACGTCTTCGCGCCTGGCGGAGGGCCGCCTGATGGACCCGACGACGCTCGGCCGCACCGCTCTGACCTTTGCGCTCCTCGTCTGCTCTCTCGGGCTCGTGACGTGGCGACAGAGCCGGGCTCTGGAAACGAACCGAGTCCTGGACGACCTCCGCCGGCAGGTGTCCGTGGCGCAGGCCGAAAGCATCGAGGTTCAACGTGACATCCAGGTCCTGCGGAGCCGTACGCGGATCGTACCGGCAGCCCAGGAGCTGGGCATGCACACGCCCGCAGCGGCGGAACAGGTGATCCTGACCCGAGAGGAGGCTTCATGAGCCGCCTGCACGATCAGGATGTACGGCCCAGCCCGTGGCGCCGCCGGGCGGTACTGGCTGGCTGGCTGGCGTGTTCCGGTGTGATCGCGATGCGGGCGGGTCAGATTCAGATTCTCCAGGCCTCTGAGTGGGAACGCATCGCTCACGAGCAGCAGGTAGGTGACCAGGTGTTGCCAGCTGCCCGTGGACCGATCTACGACCGCAACGGTCAGCCCCTGTCGGTGACGCGGGAGCGGGTTCGGGTGAACATCGCCCCGCGTGAAGTCGGTGAGCCGGAAACACTCCGGGCGCTGCTGGTCGAAACACTCTTCGTGAGCGCAGCCCAGGCGGGTCGCTATGTGACTTCTGGGAAGTGGAGTGTCGTGGGGCTCTACCCACCAGCCGTACGGGATCGGTTGGAGAGCATACGCGGGGTCCACCTCGATCGAGTGTTCGAGCGTTTCTATCCCCATCGGCAGCTCGCACGGGGAGTGCTCGGCACCGTGATCGACGAGGATGGTCGCGGAGGCATTGAGCAGTTGTACGACCACGTCCTGAGCGGGACGCCGGGTTCGCAGGTCGTCGCGCGCGACAATCTCGGGAGGCCGATTCCGGGCGAGGAGATCACCGTCGAGAGACCTCGTACCGGTGGCGAGGTCGTCCTGACCGTAGATACCAACCTCCAGGAGATCGCTCAGACCGCCCTCCTCGAGGCGATCGAAAAGCATGACGCCGTGGGGGGTGACGTTTTGATCACCGACCCGTTCACCGGTGAAATTCTCGCCCTGTTCTCAACGCGCGACGGCCACAATGGAGCGTTGTCGGCTCTGAATGCGCCCTTCGAGCCGGGTTCGACGCTGAAGCCGTTCACGGTGGCCGGACTTCTGCAGTACGACCTCGCCGACATGAATGACTTGGTCGATGTCGGGAATGGTCGGTGGGAGGTCGAGGGCCGGGTCCTGACGGACACGCATACCCAGGGTGTGCTCTCGGTGCGGGAGGCGCTTCAGGAGTCGTCGAATATCGGGATCGCCATGGTCGCTCAGGCGATGGAGCCCGGCCTGCAGTATGAGAACCTCCGCGACTTCGGCTTCGGTACACGAACCGGCATTGATCTGCCTGGCGAAGTACCCGGCACACTACGCCGGCCGGATCGTTGGACTGGGCAGTCGCGCGCTTCGCTCGCGATCGGTTACGAAATTGCCGTAACCCCGCTCCAGATGGCGATGGCCTACGGAGCCCTGGCCAACGGAGGCGTTCTGATGCGCCCCCGACTCATCCGTGAGGTACGTCAGTCGGACGGCACCGTTGTCGAGACTCGGGAGCCGGAGTCGGTACGCCGCGTGGTGAACGAAGAGACCGCAGAAGCGGTCGGTCGTGCTCTGGAAGACGTTGTCCGCGACGGCACGGGTTCGCTCGCTCAGCTGGGTGCGTTCCGGGTCGCGGGGAAGAGCGGCACCGCTCGCTTCTCGAGTAACGGTGGATACACGCGGGGCGAGTATTCTTCGTCATTCGTCGGGTACTTCCCGGCTGACGATCCACAGCTCGTCGTCTTCGTGAAGCTGGATCGCCCACAAAGCGGTCAGTACTACGGTGGCGCGATCGCGGCCCCGGTGACCCGCGAGACGATGGAAGCCGCCATCGCGGCGGCGCCGGCCTCACTGCGTCTCGCCGGCCTCGCGGAGGCGAAGCGGAGCCGCCGGTACGTGCCCGGTCCACGCTTCGTGGCCCGTCCTTCGATTCCGCTGCCGCCAATCGCCGATCGGGCGAGCGCGGATGCCGAGTCGGCCGACGGTACGGTCCCGGTCCCGGACGTGACGGGTCGCCCGGCGCGCACCGCGATCCTCGACCTCCATCGCTACGGCCTTCGGGTTGCCGATGTGGGTGCTGGTGAGGTGATCCAGACGATTCCCGCAGCTGGGACGCGGGTCATGCTCGGCGACACCATTCGCCTGCGGTACGGCGGGGCCAGCCATGAATGACGTGGCGCGCACGCTTACCGACGTGGGGAATGTCCTCCGCTCTGCCGACCTCCTTCTGGAGCTACGCGGTGCGGGGGACGTCGCCGTTCGTGGGGTTACGCAGGATTCCCGGAACGTTCGACCGGGCGATCTCTTCCTGGCCTGGAAGGGCACGGGTGTCGACGCCCATGCCTTCGTGGGATCTGCGGCGTTGCAGGGCGCGGTCGGAGCGATTGTCGAGCGCCCCGTGGACGACGCCGTGCCGCAGCTGGTCGTGAGCAACGGCCGTCGTGCGGCGGCCCTGGCTGCCGACGCCGTCATGGGCTCGCCGAGCCGTGAGA
Source organism: Gemmatimonadota bacterium (assembly GCA_039585535.1). Taxonomy (GTDB): domain Bacteria; phylum Gemmatimonadota; class Gemmatimonadetes; order Longimicrobiales; family Gaopeijiaceae; genus UBA2589. Next base: position 3,966 of record JBDGVS010000113.1, read on the forward strand.
TGACGACGATCGGCATTACCGGCACCAACGGAAAGACGACGACTGCACTGCTCGCTCGCCACCTGCTCTCTGCGCGGATGTCGACAGCGGTGGTCGGTACCCTCGGCATCGTCGACGCCGAGGGCGTCCGGCCGGGTAGCGAGGGCCTCACTACGCCGGGTCCGGTCCAGATTGCCGTGTGGCTTCGGGATCTGGCCGACGGGGGGACCGAGGCCGTGGTCCTCGAAGCGTCGTCGCACGCCCTCGAGCAGTACCGCCTCGACGGGGTCTCGTTCGACATCGCGGTCTTCACGAATCTCACCCAGGACCACCTCGACTATCACGGTGACATGGCCTCCTACCGCCGCGCGAAAGCTCGGTTGGTGGAGCTCGTCGCAGCAGACGGCACCGTGATCCTGAACGCTTCGGACCCCGCGTGGGATGAGCTGGACGTAGGCGCGAGGAAGCGGACCAGCTTCTCAATCGACGCCGATGCGGACCTGAAGGCGACGGAGTTGCGGCTCGAGCGGGGTGGCACCTCGTTCACGCTGCACGTAGACGAGAGTCAGTACGCGGTTCGTACGCCTCTGGTGGGGCGATACAACGTCGAGAACACACTCGCGGCGATCGGAGTGGCGCGTGCCGCCGGCATGGAGATCGAAGAGATCGTCGAGCGGCTCGAGAGTGCCCCGCATGTCGCAGGTCGACTCGAGGCAATCGTTACCGATCCGTTTTCTGTGCTCATCGACTTTGCACACACCCCGGCCGCGCTCACTGGCGCGCTCGCCGCGGTGAAGCCCCTGACCGAGGGTCGTCTGATCGTACTCTTCGGCGCTGGTGGCGATCGCGACCCGACGAAGCGCCGCCCGATGGCCGAGGCGGTCCGCGATCTCGCGGATGTCATCGTACTGACGTCCGACAATCCCCGGACGGAAGATCCCGAAGCGATCATCGATGATGTCGCGGAGGGCCTGGCCGGCGTCGACTTCCTTCGGGAGGCCGACCGGCGGACCGCGATCCGGTGCGCGCTCGAGCTGGCCCGCCCGGGTGACACCGTCGTGCTCGCAGGGAAGGGGCACGAGAGCTATCAGGTGATCGGCACGGAGAAACTCCCGTTCAACGAACGGGAAATCGTCGAGTCGGTGCTCCGCTCCCTGGGGGTCGCATGAGTCGATTCCTCTGGACCGACGACACCGTTCGCCGTGCGCTGGGACTGCGAGTCGATCTGGCTGAGGCGGACCTCGTGTACTCCGGTGTGTCGACGGACTCGCGCTCTGTCCAGGAAGGCGATCTCTACGTAGCGCTCGTCGGCGAGCACTTCGATGGACACGATTTCGTCGCTGATGCGCTATCGAGAGGAGCATTCGGAGCGGTCGTGTCGCGGCCCTCTCCAGGTGATGCCAACGCGCGGCTCTATCCGGTGGACGACACCCTTGTCGCTCTGGGTGGACTCGCGGCGTTTCGACGCAGTCGTCTGGATGTGCCGGTCGTGGGCATTACCGGATCGGCCGGAAAGACGACTACCAAGGAGATGACGGCTGCGGCCCTCGGTGCATCTCTCCGTGTGCACGCTACGCACGGAAATCTCAACAACCGTATCGGGATGCCGCTCACCCTGCTCGCGACCCCGGACGATGCTCAGGTCGTCGTTCTGGAGATGGGCACGAACGAGGCGGGCGAGATCCGGGCGCTCACCGAGATCGCTCGACCCGACCTCGCGGTCATCACGACGGTGGGCGAGAGCCATCTGGAGAAGCTCGGGTCGCTCGACGGTGTGCTGGACGAGAAGCTCGACATTCTTCGCCATATCGCGGAGGGCGGGCGTTGTGTCGTCGGTGACGCCCCGCCGATTCTTGCCGAGCGTGCGCGTGCCCTCTGTCCTCGTGTCCGCGTCGTCGGGTGGAGTGAGGAGGCGGACGCGACCGACCGCCCGGCACATGCGGAAGTGGATGTGTTCGGGCGGTATTCCTTCGAGTGGAAGGGCCAGCACGCCATAACGCCGATGGTGGGCAAGCATGCCGTCTCGAACGCCCTCATCGCTCTCACGGTCGCCGAGATGCTCGGCGTTCCGGCGCGAGATGGAGTGCGTGGGCTCGCAGAGGCAGAGCCTGGCTCGATGCGCGGTGAGATTCGACGCATCGGCGATCTCACGGTCATCGTCGACTGTTACAACGCGAATCCGCAGAGCGTCAGGGCTTCGCTCGACGTGCTCGAAGAGCAGGCGGTCTCCGCTCGCAAAGTCGCCGTTCTCGGATCGATGCTGGAGCTCGGAGACCACAGGGATACGCTGCACGACGAGGTCCTCCAGAATGCACTGGCTCGCGATCTCGACATCGTGGTCGCGACGGGTGAATTCGCGGCAGCGGTCGAGCGTACTGGACGAGCCGAGCAGAGCCTCATCGTAGCGGACGACTGGCGCGTCGCCTATCCGATGATGAGTGCGCACCTGCACGGCGACGAAGTCGTTCTCCTGAAGGCGTCCAGAGGAATCGCGCTCGAGGGGATGCTCCCGCTCCTGGAGGAAGACTTCGGCCCTGACAGGATCGGAGCGACGGTCGACGCGGACTTCGGTCCCCGGGCGGTGGAGGTCTGATGCTTTACCACTTCCTGCCCGGACTGACGGAGATCCACCAGATCTTCAACGTCTTCATCTACATATCGTTCCGGACTGCCGGCGCACTGGTCACCTCACTGGTGATCGCTTTTGCCTTCGGACCGGTCATCGTTCGACGTCTTCAGCTCGCCGATGTGGGCCAGGTGGTCCGTGATGTCGGGCCTCAGACGCACCTCGCCAAGTCGGGCACTCCGACGATGGGGGGGCTGATCATCATCGCGGCCGCCACCATCTCGACGCTGCTCTGGGCGCGTCTCGACAACTGGTACGTCGTGCTCTCGGTCATCGCGCTCCTCTGGATGGGCGCGATCGGCTTCCTCGACGACTACCTCAAGGTGGTTCAGGGCAAGACTCGGGGACTCGTCGCCCGCTACAAGATGATCGGGCAGTGGACGTTCGGACTCGCACTCGGCGCCTTCCTCGTCTGGAACCCGATCTCGACTCACCCGGCGACGTGGACCTCGGTGCCGTTTTTTGCGGACTACGCAGCGGCGTTCTCGGTACCGGTCTTCATCGTGTTCACCGGACTCGTGGTTTCCGGCTCGTCGAATGCCGTGAACCTCACGGACGGACTCGATGGTCTCGCCGCGGGTCTCACCGCGATAGCCGCGGCGACGATGGGGATTTTCGCATACATCGCTGGCCGGACCGACATGAGTCGGTATCTCGGCTTCTTCTATCTGGAAGGTGCGGGAGAGCTGACGATCTTCGCGCTCGCGCTGGCCGGTGCTGCGCTGGGCTTTCTCTGGTTCAATGCGCACCCGGCCGAAGTCTTCATGGGAGACACGGGGTCGCTGGCCCTCGGAGGCGCCCTCGGAGTGATGGCGATCCTCCTGAAAGCAGAGTTCCTGCTGGTGATCGGGGGCGGCGTGTTCGTGTTCGAAACGCTCTCGGTGATCGTGCAGAGGGGATGGTTCAAGTACACGAAGCGGCGGTTCGGACAGGGGCGACGCGTGTTCAGGATGGCGCCCGTTCACCACCACTTCGAGAAGCTCGGATGGTCCGAACCCAAGGTCG